>JABDGS010000003.1 GCA_013285915.1 Bacteroidota bacterium | reverse complement strand
TAGAAAAAGGCCTGTAGCTGTAAAAGTTACAGGTTTTTTTGTGACAAACCTATAATAACACAGAAATAAATAATTTATTCAGATAAATTGAAATTTTATAATCCTAAAGAAAAAATATTTTTATTTTAATTCGCTTGTATTTGCTGGATGCCAAGAGTAATTGTATATATGTTTTCACGCGAGGAGGTTTTATATTTTAACCACCAGTCTTCTTCCATTGGGCACATTCATTTGCCAAAGCGTTTCAATATCTTTTAAGGCTACAACTTCCGTATCAACTTTTATTTTGCTTTTGGCGGCTAATTGAAACATTTCCGGCAGTATTTCTGCGAATAGCAAATGCATTTCTTCTTTGCTCCAACTGCCGAGACCAGAGCCTGTTAATAGCAGGTCAACACTTCTTAAATTTTCTGCTGACAATTGTAGCTTATCACCTGTTACACTACCAACAGAAACGAAACGTGTTTTGTGTGTAAAAGCGCCGTTGCCCTTTAGTGATGCAAGAATAAGTTCCGCAGTGTGGCCCCACAAATAATCAATTATTACATCAATGGGTGTTATGGTATGCACCTGTTTTATAGCTGTTATAAACTGTTCATCTTCCTGCAGGGTATATATTATTTCATCTGCACCTAATTGAAGCAGTTCTTCCAGGGATTGTGTGTTCCTGCCCGTAGCTATTACTTTTTTAGCGCCATAATGTTTTGCTATTTGCACAGCCACCCGGCCTGTAAAACCGGTAGCACCGTTTATTAAAACAGTTTCACCCTGTTGAATACCTGCCCTGAAACGCAGCGCCATGGCAGAACCCGCAACAGCGTTTGGCAAGGCAGCTGCTGTAACATCATCTATGCCCGCCGGCAATAACACCACCCTGTCTTTTTCAACTAAGGCTTTTTCTGCAATCATGCCGCCGCCTAGAGCAAAAACCCTGGTACCATCAGTTAATACTCCAACGCCATCGCCACCAATTATTCTTGCTATTGTCTTATCCGTGCCTGAGTAGTGTTTCCCACTGGCTACGGATTTATCAAAATGTTTTATCGCTGCTGCTGTTACAGTTATTAAAAGCTCGTTTTCGGTTTTTGGTACGGGCTCCGCAACATTTGCGTATTGCAGGTTTTCACCCTTTTGGTATATTACTGCCGCCTTCATAATAATTATTTTCAACACAAAATTATAATTGCAGACATGCCCAAACGATAACATTTGTTATTAAATAGCCTGTTTCCGTTTTTCTTTTGCCAGGGAGTTTTTAATACGGCTTAAATGAACGCTGCTTATGCCTAAATAAGAAGCGATGCAGTGTTGTGGTACGCGAAGCACTGTTTGCGGGCTTTCATTTATTAAGTTGAGGTAGCGTTGTTTTGGTGAGTCTTTTATGAAAGAAAGAAAATGCTTCATATAATGGAAGGTGCGGTTAAACATGGCATCTATAAATTTCTCACGCAGCGCTGGTACGTTGCCTATTTCAGCGATAATCTTTTCAACATGCGGCTTGTGTATGTACCATAAAATACATGGTTCTAAAGTCTCCATAGTTAAAAGGCTGGGTATATTTTTTTTAAAACTTTCAAGCGATGAAACAGTATTGTTCTCAAAGAAAAACTGAACGGTCATGTCTTTACCAGCGTTATTGAACCAAACCCTTATACAACCCTTCTCAATAAGGTATGCTTTTTTTGACACCTCACCTTCGTGGAGTAAAATAGTTTTAGCAGGCACTTCTATTCTGTTAAAATAGCTTACATACTCAATCCATTTGTCATCTGTAAACAAATTGGCCGGCCGGAACCGGTTGAGAAAACCTGTTGTGGATTTAGCGCTCATGGCGGGAAATTATAAAGAAAATTTGGAAGGGGATATTTTAGAAACTGAGGGAGTATAAAGCAAATTCTTATGGAACACAGCATTAAATAGCCTGAAAATGATGGTAAAGCATAATTAGTGAACTGAATTGGCAACAAAGAAGTTTTAGAAAAAGGCCTGTAGCTGTAAAAGTTACAGGTTTTTTTGTACCCGGCCTTCATAAAAATCCCATAGACTTTCGTGAGGGTAGATCATACATTCCCTTTTTAATTGACAAAAATGGCATATTCATTTTAGCTACACACTTGCGCAATATAACAAAAGCCAGTGGCTTATATTTGCAAAAAATTATTACATGTTACAGGTGAATGTATTGCGCAATAATCCTGAATGGGTGAAGGAAAGGCTGGCAGTCAAACATTTTAAACAACCGGAACTGGTGGACGAGATTATTGCGCTTGATGATAAACGCAAAAAGCTGCAATTAGAGTTTGATAATACACAGGCTAAAATAAACAGTTCAAGTAAAGACATCGGCAAATTGATGGGGCAAGGCAAAAAGGATGAGGCAGAAAACCTGAAAGCATCTATTCCCCAATTAAAGGCCGCGCTTGAGCCTGTTAAAGATGAGATGCAGCAGGCAGAAAAGCAACTGCAGGACTTATTGGTAATATTGCCCAACCTGCCAAGTGAACTCGTGCCCGTTGGCAGAACACCCGAAGATAATGTTGTTGTGCGCGAAGGCGGCCTTAAACCTGATCTCAACGCTGCAGCTTTACCACATTGGGAGCTTGCAAAAAAATACAACCTTATTGATTTTGAGCTGGGTACTAAAATAACCGGTGCTGGTTTCCCGGTTTATATTAACAAAGGTGCACGCATACAACGGGCTTTGATTCAATACTTTTTAGATTACAACACCAATGCGGGCTACACTGAATACCTGCCGCCTTTTGTGGTGAACGAAGACAGTGCTTATGGCACCGGCCAGTTGCCTGACAAAGAGGGACAGATGTACTTTGTGGACGAAGACAAATTTTACCTTATACCCACCGCCGAAGTACCTGTAACAAACGTGTACCGCGACGTAATTGTAAAAGAAGACGAACTGCCCATAAAAATGACCGCCTACACACCCTGCTTTAGGCGGGAAGCAGGCAGCTATGGTAAAGATGTGCGCGGCCTTAACCGTTTGCACCAGTTTGAGAAAGTTGAAATTATTCAATTAACCCAACCATCTAAAAGTTACGACACCCTTGATGAAATGGTGGCACATGTTGAAAAACTGTTGCAAACCCTCGGCCTGCCTTACCGTATATTGCGGTTATGCGGTGGCGATATGGGCTTTACAAGCGCGCTTACGTACGACTTTGAAGTGTATAGTGCCGCACAGCAACGCTGGCTTGAGGTGAGCAGTGTAAGCAACTTTGAAAGCTATCAAACCAACCGTTTAAAGTGCCGCTATAAGGATGCAAACGGCAAAACACAATTAGTGCACAGCCTCAACGGCAGCAGCCTTGCATTACCACGTATACTTGCCAGCCTTCTGGAAAATAACCAAACATCAGACAGTATTAAAATACCCGTTGTATTATGGAAATATTTTGGCAGCGAGGAGATAAGATAGTTCATGGTTCATAGCTCATGGTTGATGGTTTAATAACTCTTGGCCCATTAGCTGTAAGGACGAATTAACAACCATTACGAAATATTATATTTTAAGCAACTTTATTACCATGAACTATAAACCATGAACTATGAACAAATTCTTCTCACCAAAACCCCTCGCGCTAAATGGCGGCCTCGCTTTTGTAAGAATTGTTACCGGCATATTTTTAATTTACCATGGATGCGAAGTTTTTGATGCTGCCAAAATAAAAGAATATGCCACCTGGGAGATGTTTAAAAATAACGCTAACCCCATGCTAATGCCTTACCTGGGTAAGGCTGCAGAACTTGTAGGCGGTGCTTTGCTGGCTGCCGGCCTTTTTACAAGGCTTGCTTGCGTTATTATTGCGGGCACCATGTTGTACATCGCGGTTTTTATTGGTCATGGTATAATTTGGAATGATGACCAGCACCCGTTTTTATTTGTGTTGCTCGCTATCCTGTTCTTTTTAACTGGACCGGGCTGTTTTGCTTTAGACCGGTTACTGTTTGACGAAAAGAAGGCCGGTTGATGAGATGAGCGGCCGATATGCAAATCAATATCCACCGGCATCCGCTTATAATTCTCATCCATCTTTGCTTCAATCATTTCGCTGAATTTTGTTTGCGTATAAAATACGCAATAAGCTCTTTTCTGCTTTCTAACTACCCTCACATAATTTTTTTAATATATTTTTTACCTCCGTGCTTATCGCCACAAAAAATTACTACATTTAACCCCTCCTCTTAACAACGATTAAATCTGCTGTATGAGCAACGACACTAAAACAACCAACGATCAAAGTCAGCAAATAAGCGATGCGCCTTTACAGCCTTCACAAATTAACCGCCGCAAATTTGTAGGCATGGCCGCTGCATCCGCCGCTGCATTTACTATTGTACCGCGCCACGTATTGGGCCGCGGACACACGGCACCCAGTGACAAGATAACCCTTGCTTACATTGGCATTGGTACGCAGGGCATACGTGAACTGTTGCCTTTATTGCAAAACGACCAGATACAGGTTGTGGCAGTTTGTGACCCCAACAAAGATGCCGTAGGCTACAAAGACTGGGGCCCAAAAGGCTCTCTCAACGACATCCGAAAAACTGTCAAAGATCCTAACTGGGCTTCCGGTGGCGACAACACTGTACCCGGTGGCAGGGACAATGGGAAATCAATTGTTGATACCTTTTATACCAACGTTCACCCCGACTGGAAAATGAAGGGCTGCACTGCCTACGAAGACCCCCGCGAACTGCTTGCAAAAGAACAAGGTGTTGATGCCGTTAAAATTATGACGCCCGACCACTTGCACGGTGTGCTGGCCATGGCAGCCATAAAACGCGGCAAGCATGTGCTTATGCATAAACCCCTTAGCAACCGCCTGCTGGAAGGTAAGAAAGTGATTGCTGCCTGCAAACAAAGCAAATCAATTACGCACCTTATACCATGGGATTCCAATGGTTCAATGGACACAGTGATGAGCTGGATAAACGCCGGCCATATAGGCACGCTTACTGAAGTACATAACTGGACTAACCGCCCCGTTTGGCCGCAATACCCCATGAAGCCGGCCGAAGAACCTGTTCCTGCCGGCCTTAACTGGGACTTGTGGATCGGCCCTGAAGAGATGCGCCCCTATTCGTCCCAATACACTAATATGGTGTTCCGTGGCTGGTACGACTTTGGCGGCGGCAGTATGGCCGATATGGGCCATTACAGCCTGTGGACGGTGTTTAATGCCCTGCAGCTAACTGCCCCGCACACGGTTATGCCGCACCTTAGCCACGTAATAGCCATGGCCGATAACAAGGTTACGCCATACCAAATAAAGAACGACTTTTCTTTCCCATTCGCCAGCACAGTACGCTTTAAATACCCGGCCAACGGCAACCGCGGCCCGGTTGACTTATGCTGGTACGATGGCGGTATGCAGCCGCCTGTGCCGCAGGAACTGATGGCTGCCAACAAAGAGCTGCCTACCGAAGGCATGATGTTCGTTGGTACAAATGGTATAATACTCGCAGGCTTTAATGTGCAAAGCCCAATGATCGTATCCGGCCCAAAAGCAGGCACGCAGGCGCCCAAAACAGCAGATGGCAACCAGGTGGCACAAACATCTGCCGCGCTGCCGTTATTTGTAAATGCCTGCAAAACCGGCCAGCAATACCCCGGCAGCTTTCCCGAAGCCGAGCACCTTACCGAAGCAGTAAACCTGTACGCAGCATCATTACGCAGCGGCCAGTTGCTTAAGTACGATGCTGCAACTATGCAAATAACCAACGTACCATCTGCAAACAAATATTTAGACCGCGGGTACCGCGCCGGTTGGGATATTGCTTCTATATAAACAATTATTGCTTTAATCTTGTTAAATAATAAATCATGACCAATATAAACAGGCGGGCGTTTCTTGGTAAGGCCGCCCTGGCTGGTGGCGCGCTGGCGCTTACACAACTGCCGCAACAATTGCTGGCTGCCGCCAAAGCTGAACACATGCCCGTAGGGTTTCAAACATTTCCTGTTCGCGATAAACTGGGCAAAGATTTTTCGGGCACGCTTAAATCGTTTGCGGGTATGGGCTACAGCCTTACTGAAATGTGCTACCCCGCTGACTATGCGCAAATTGGCTACGGCTTTTTGAAAGATACCAAGCCCGCCGATATAAAAAAGACCATTGAAGATGCCGGGCTTAAATGCCCAAGCAGCCATTTTGGTACTGCCAGCCTTAAGCCTGAAAAAATTGATGCTACTATTGAGTGGGCAAAAGCCATGGGGCTTACCCAAATGATATGCAGCACTTTTTGGCTGCCCAAAACAGCTACTTTGAAAGACTATGCTGATAACGCCGAAAATCTTAACAAGGCCGCTGAAAAAATTAAAGCGGCAGGCATGCAGGCAGGCTTTCATAACCACGACTTTGAATTTCATGAGCTGGAAGGCAAGCTTATTTATGATGAACTGATGGCGCATTTTGACCCCAAGCTGGTAAAAATGCAGTTTCAAACAGAGGTGATAAACCTTGGTTACAAAGCCGCCGATTACTTTAGAAAATACCCCGGCCGTTTCATCAGCAGCCACCTAAGCGACTGGACAGCCGATAAAAAAGAAGTAGCCATTGGTAAAGGCGTAATTGACTGGAAAGACTTTTTTAAAGCAGCCAAAGCAGGCGGCGTAAAAAACATTTTTGTAGAGATGGAAACCAGCCCCGAAAACATGGCCACCAGCGCAACATACATAAAGTCTCTCTAAAATAACTCTCCAACCTTTAGGGGGTGAGCAGGGCTGCTTCGGTTGAAGCAGCCTTTTTTTTGCTCCACAGAGCAATCCCTTCGGGATATACCCCCCTTCAGGGGAATATAGTTGCTGAGCGCTCAAACTGGTTATTGTAAATGAGAGGTGCTTATCGTTATTGCGAAAAAATCCGCGTGGGTTTGTGGGAGGGGATCCCAAAGGGGCGGGATGGCAATCTCTTATTTGTGGCTTTTGACCAATATCATAAGTGAGAATTTTTTAGCGACGAGCTGTATAACTTTTATGGGCTGTAGTTGCCTGCCCGTCCGTTCAGGCGGGTGTCACTCACTTCAGCTACAGCTTTTCAAAAGCCCTTTGCAAAAGGGCTTTTATTTTTAGTTCAAGATGCCCTGAGGAACATCTTGAACAACGGGGGCTCTTTTGCAAGGTTGGCTTCTGTGTAATGGCTTTGTGTTCCTTACAAATATGCCTGACTTGGTGCGTCGGCTTGTAATCCTTAGTCAACTAATGGACAATCCTGCCAAATATCTCTGAGATGTACTGAATCTGTTATTACCCTTTTAACTCCTTTACCTAAAGATTCATTTTCATTTAAAAAGCTTATAAGTGAATTGTATGGCTGTTCATCAGGCATAATTAGCATGTATAAAAAGTTGCGGACGCCAACTTCCCGTAAAACGATAATCGGTTTACCATCCTTGGGATAATTAGATTCTAAATGTGACGACACTTCGATCTTATAATTTTTGTTGGAATTACTGTAAACAACTGGTCTGACTTCATCAGGTCCAAGAGAACCATCTAAACGAACTTCTTTTAAGAAGATCCTTTGGTGAGAGTTTGCCTGTGCTTGAAAAAACTGCTCAATGACAGCGGCATTATAATGTATTTGTCTCCATCTTCCACCAGCGGCAGGTACTTGCGAAATTAGTATTCTTGATTTATCACCAAGCCGGGCAGCTACCGGCGTATCTATAATTTCTTCAACCTCCTCTTGTACTGCTTGGGCTTCAACCTCTTCTTCAGCATCTATTTCGGCTTCGACAATCTTCTTTTTCCTTGCAAATCTTATCCTATTTTTTTTTGCTTTTTCAATTGCATCTTCATCAATTGCTCGAATTCTTTCAGAATGAAATGCTAGAAAGTCTTCCCAAACAGATAGTGAAGAAATTTCATCCAATGTTCCAGAGGTAATTGTATATGCCTCAATGTTAGTCTGGAGACCTGTTAAAGTAAAATTTCCTGAACCAACTAACAGGATATGTTCACCACTTTCGAATTCAAAATGAGAAATTTTTGGATGAAATAAGTCACAAATGTCGTTATGAAATACTTTAGGAGAGAAACCTGCATAATCTGCATTTAGCTTTAAAAGTTCTGTTAAAGCATAATCAGTTGTGATAGCATCTAAACCAATAACCAAATCGACATTGCCGCTTTTCAAAAAGGTATTTACATCAGGGTCTTCGATAAATACTTTTGATAAAGTTTTTCCTGTCGTCCATGAATAAATACCTCTCCATCTTTTCAAATCCCCTTTTTGAATTAATCGAATAATCTCCTCAAGAATGTACGTTGTGTTTGGATTTGATGGGTCTTGAATCTTAAATTGGAAGTCCATTATTTATTATGATTAGTTTCTAAATTAGATGCCAATCCTTCAAGACTTATCAATTCCTCATAGCTACGGACAGTTTTACCTGTTTTAGCTTTCTTATCCGGTTTCGCAAAAATCAAAATATACTCATGCACGTTTTTAAAAAGAAAATTAGGTGGATAAGGATAGCTTCCGAATATAGGACGTTGTATATTACTAGAACCCCACTTACCTCCCGTCTTATCCTTAGACCATATAATTTCATTTACCATAACAAACCCGATTTCTCTCAATAGGTTTGCAAAGTCAGTAGATAATGGGAATGTAAGTAAACCATGATTAGTATGTTGATTCACATTTGCTGTTACCAAACACAATTTTCGACCTGGCTTAAGAACACGCATACATTCTTCAAAAACAGGTGCAATATCAAGAAAGAATTTTTTGTAGTTCCTTTCATTTCCTAAGTTGTAACCGTTACCGCCGTAGTCGGCTTTATCCCAATATGGTGGGCTGGTTATAACCAAGTCAACTGCATTATTATCAACAAAATTTAAATTTCTTGAATCCCCATTTTTTAAAATATGTTCTTCCGGATTTACAAAAAGCTCTGTCATTTGCTTTTTTGCAATTTTTACATAATCTGGATTTTGGTCTATATAAATTGACTTTCTTTCCAATTTGGCAGCAGTTAGTGAAGTAGTTCCAACGCCTCCAAAGGGGTCTAGAACCACATCTTCAACAAAAGAAAATAATTTTATAAGCCGTTTTGGAATTTCTTCTGGAAAAACAGCTGGGTGAATTTGATGGGAGGTATTTGCGATATGCCAAACAGTTTTTGTATACTCTTTCCATTCCTCCTTGGTCACAATGCTTCTTTCTTTTATGCTTTTAGTTTGCTCTGTCATTTTATATTGATTGGTTCTATGTAATTCATTTTTTTAAAAGTGGAAGCTTCATCTTCTCTTCCGGCAACTATTAGCTGATGAATAAATGTTTTTAGGTAATTCTCTGTTTTAGATGAAAAACCAAAAAAACCTAGTACAATTTGGTCGATTTCATTTAAAACATCAACACTTCTCAAAGGGCAATACGATATGGATTCTATTCCGGCATTTTTTGTTAAGATTGGTTCTTCCTTTGCTTCGTTCCAAAGTTTTAAACCTAGTTTCGATAGTTTCAATTCATCGATATTCTCGACGAATTGTTTACCAAAAGGCAAATTATAAATGAACTGATTAGTTAGATGAAATCCATCACTGAACACTCTCCATAGCCAATAAGTCAATCGGCTATTCAATACAGCGTAGATTGCTGGGGCTGAATAATATTTTGACTTAGTCCCCCAGCGTATTTTCCCTTGCAATTGGCTTTGGTCATCTGCTATATTTAGCTCAATGGGCAGCCAATTGTAAGCAGTGGGTTTTGTAAGTATCTCGGAATTATGTTGGGAAACCTGCAATAGTTCTGTCAGATTTCCTGAATTGGTCTGTTTTATCTTGGTTAATATGTCCACTCCAATTGAATCTCCAACCTTTGGAACTCCATCTGCAATGTCAAGGCCTTCATTTAGCTCAGTAATTGAAATTGTATCAAAAAGCCTTTTTCTTTTTCTACTGTTCCAACGATGCAAATAAGTAGAACCAACTATGGAGCGTTCTAAAAAAGCGTTTGAGGTATTAAAAAAGAAAATGGTGTTTCGAGTTTTTACATCATCTCCAAATAGCGAATCGGGAGTTCTGTCAAAATTCCAAAACTCCATGACACCTTTTTTATTTTGTATATTTCTCCTTAGGGTTTTAAAAATATCTTTTGAACTTGCGACTATTGACAGGGGAACTACCATTCCTCCACCACAATTTTCTTTCTTTGGTAATTCCAATAACATTTTTACAAACTCAGGATATAGCTCTTCGCTTGACCTCATCGTGTTGGCAAGTCCGTTCTCAAATAGATTCAGTTGAGGCTGTTGTTTTCTTGAATATGGAGGATTTGAAATAATAAAATCTACTCCCTCATTTTCAATAGTGGGAAATGCATCGGAAAGATTGCTGTTGCCTAAAAATCTGGTGGCATCTATTAAAGCAAGATTATTTCCAATAATTTTTGCCACCTGTTTTAAATTTCCGCCGGTACTTTTTTTGAGGCAACTTGTTGCAATTATGTAAGTAGCTGATAGAAGTGCATGTGGACTGACGTCTGTGCCATAAAGGTTTCTTTCAAAGAAGTCAACTTCTCTGTCATTGCCACTAAAAGTTTTTAGTGATGAATAGTATCTCAATACTCCAAGAAGAAAACTACCTGTTCCTAAAGCTGGGTCATACCACTTAGCATTTTTTATTAAATCACCGCTCTCTTTTCTGATGTCGATGGTATGACTAACAATAAAATCTATGACATCAGTAGGAGTATAATAAATACCATTGGTTTTCTTTTTTCTTCTTTGTACTCCTTTTTCATCCGGCGTTTCGTTGCCAGTCTCAAAAACTTCCGCCAAGTAAGGAAGTACGTCAAGTAATTCTGAAAAATTTATTTTTTTAAGAAACCCTATAACTAATTTTTGACAGTCTGGACTTATAAAATTTGAATAGCGGCTTTCTTTCAAAGAACCGTCGAACCACATTTCAGCATCTAGCAAGTTTGAATTAAATGATATTTGATTGAGTATTCGACCACAAATCCAATTCAGAATCAATGATGAACAGATTAATGAATTTCTTTCCCTCTCCAAAATTTTTGTACTGCATTCATATCGTTTAAAAAACAGCATATTATCCACCCATTCGGTTCCGGTTATTTTATAATTTCTCTCGAACTCTTCAATTAATAACAAGTGTGCCTTATGTAACTCTATTCCATATTTTTTTAATAAGCCCAACATTGTTTTACCAGCACTTGGTCTTGAGTAAAGCTGTAAATCTTCAAAATGCATTTCTTGTTCCATAACCTTCACTACTTTTTACCTTTTTGATACTTTATTTGTTCCTCTGCAACATGTAATGCTTTGATAGCTAATTCTTCTTCGCCGATTTCATGCACAACCTTCTGACTTAAGTACAGGACTAATAATTCCTCAACATCATACATATAAATGGTTGCAAGTTTCTGTACGATTTCTTTTGTCAATTTCCGTTCACCCCTTTCCATTTTGCTTAAAATAGCAACATCTATGTCAAGAGTGGCAGCAACTTTTCTAAGTGGCAGCTTTTTTCCTTCTCTTAGCTTCCTCAGTCTATCTCCGATTGTTTCTGTTGACATACAGACTGTTGACAATTTCTGTCAAAAATATGAGATTTGAGTAAGGTCCGTTAGATGAAGTTTTCAACAAGATGTTGATAGCAGTTTGGTCAGTCGGGTGAGTGGGTTGTGTGCTGGCACTTTTTAGCTCTTTGAAAGGTTTGCTTCGGTGTGTGGGTTTTGTGTGACTTGCAATGTGCTAAAAATAGGGTGGGACAGCGTCTGCAAAGTTTCAGGGTGTGTTAAACAGGTACAATGTATCCAACAAGGTTTCTGCTAACGCGTAGATTTGCGCTATTGTCTGCTAATGCAAACACGCAAACTACTGTATTAATATTATTGATTATCAATAATTTATCCTTTTAGCTGCCTGGGCCGTCTATTGCTCTCGTTAATCCTGATGTTCTGCAGAGCATCAGGATTTCAAAAATAAAAGCCCTTTTGTAAAGGGTATTTTAGTTATACAGCAGGGCTATTGGTTTACAGCTTAACAAAGTGCAGGTTTTCGGCAGATTCCTCTCCCGCCCTGGCGGGATCGGAATGACAGCGCTACTCATCTGCTGCCATAATAACCAACTGTACAAGTGAGTGACCCCGAAGTGTCGGGGTAGACTTTGACAAGAGGCGATGCTATGGAAAACTACAGTTGAATACTAAAATGAGATTGCCACGGCTTTTGCCAACACTCAAAGACCCTTTAAAAGCCTCGCAATGACGACGATCCGCAAAAAAAACTTTAAAAATAGTTTGCCAAAATAGCGGACAAAACAGCAGTTTTTATATATAGGTATATACACTATACTATATGCCTTTTAAATTACAACCGGCGGGTTTACGCGCGCTGTGGGCAGATTACCGGGGCCATTGCGACGGGAATATTGCCACAAAATTGTACAGGGGAAAGCTTGTGGAGACGCCTAAAAAAATTATCTACAGCCTGGAGGGTTTTTGCCTTTTTGGGGGCGTTACAGAGCAGGACCTGCTGAAATATGAAAAGAATAAAAACTACCGGGCCATTATTAAGCAAATGAAGTTTGAGGCTATGTGCCGCAAGCTGGATGCGCTGATAAACGGCGAGGGCTGCACGCGGGGCCTGCTGTTTGACCTGAAAATGAATCATGGCATGGATGGCAAACGTCCGCGAGATGCGGAGGATTGGAACATTACGCTTAAAATTGATGATGATGAACCGCCGCCTGCAGCCAGGCGGCCTGCAAAACGTGAGAAGCGAGCAGTAACCCCGGCAGCCGTTGCTGCAGCCATAGAAGAGAAGGCGCGTAACGAAGCACCCAGCGTGGTAAAGGCTGAAAAAGCATTAGCAGCACCCACTGCAACACAAAACGAAGCACCGATTGAGGAACGAATTGAAAACCCTGTTATAACAACGGTGGTGCGGGGAGGACCATCTGCCATGGCGGGCACGGAACTGGTGCCTGCGCCGCCGGAGGGCGCGTTAATGGACCCGGAAGGCAACGCTAATGATGGGGCAGGGGCGGGTGAGGAGTGCCTGCCCATTGACAATATATATGAGTGGAAGGGCACACCGCGAAGGGTGATGTGGAGGTGAAGGTTTTAGAAGGTTTTTAGGTTTGCACCCGTTATTTTCAACGCATGTTGATGCGGGATTGAGCGGCAACTATATCTCAAATCTTCTACGGATTTATCATGTTCTTTTGGCTTGTCTAAAGGACTCCTTCGGAGACCCAAAAGAACCAAAAGGTCAAGGGCGGGCCAAAACGCTCCGCAGAACCGCCCGTGCCAGCGCCACCCAAGGTGTAACGGCGCATGCATTTACTTTTTGTTACGTTGCTTGATACTGCATATGCGTTGCTCTTCGGGTTTTTGGCTGGTGTATACCGTATGTTTTATTCAGGGCTTACCGCTGCGAGTTCAAATCAACAATATGGCTAAAATCCTGTCCTTTCGTCAATCTTGTATTCTCGAAGGGCCTCTCTTAAATAAAATAAAAATGGAACGTATTTATTTCTATGAAACTTAGCTTTTTACATCCCATTCTATGGGTGTATAAATAGGTCTAAAATTGTTGTAAGTTGATAAAAATGAGTGTGTTACGTGTTATTGCTTTCCTCCCTTTTCCCCGTTAATCCTGTTATTCCGCAGGGCATTAGGATTTATTAATAAAAGCCCTTTTGTAAAGGGTATTCACAACGGTCAATCATTAACCATGAAGCTTGTATTATTGCTTGTAGGCCATTACATGAAATGGCAGCCTGCTTTGGGGATGTATAGCGGACTGTATATGCGTTATTGTTTAAACGGCCACATATTACTTATTAAATGCAAGGCTAAACAATGTGCCTTCGCCCTCTTCTGATTCAATATTTGTGTTAATGTCGTTCAGGCGCAAAAAATGGTATATGGTTGGCAGCCCAAGCCCCAGCGAGCCCGTTTTGCTGGTAAAACAATTTTTAAATAAAAAGCTGTGGTTTACTTTGCTTATGCCGCACCCATTATCCTGTATATGCAGCAGGTATTTGCCATTAACAAACTTTGTTGTTATAGTTAACTGGCCGTTCTGCGGGTCCATAGCCTCAACAGCATTTTTTATAATGTTGGTTAACGATATTTTTAACTTCGCCTTGTTTAATACAAGTATGCAATCATCAGGGTTATAAAATTTATTAACGGTAATATTCTTTGAGGCGATCTTATCGCTCAACCCTTCCAATACCTCGTCGAGCAACCCGTGCAGCGAATACCTTTGGGGCGCCCCGTTTGTTAAAGGCGAAATTGCCAGGGACGAATTTACGGAGGTGTTTATACTTGCAGCGTTGCGTACAATAACATTAAGGTACGCCAGCAGCGTGTCATCAATTATGGCGTTCTTTAGCAGATCTGCAGCCAGGTTAATATTTACCAGGGGCCCTTTAATTTGGTGCGCAACCGAGGAAGTAAGCTGCTTGTAGCGGTTTTTAATATAAAAAGGACTTGGAATATATGTCATCGGTTACTGTTTCTTAAGTGCTGGTACGGCAAAGGTGGTTATACTTACCTTGCCCATCGTTACACCATTGCAGGTATTTATTACATAGTTCACGTTTAGCAGCAGGTTAGTGCAACACTCTTCAGATTATAAATGAAAGCCGGCCCCGCCGATCGTTGGGGTCGGAATTTGGAAAACCGAAGATGAAAATAAGGCTATACAGCCGCTTCATTGTTTCAAAGCGCTGCAATTATTTTGCTAAAATGTTTTTAAGGCAGAAACCGCATTTGTAAATTGATCTTTTTAGTAAATTTGTAACCTGTAGAAACGAAAGATTATGGTGGTAACAATAACAAGCAAGTCAACTAAAGAGGAAATCGAGGCTGCTATAAAAAAACTGGATGAAAGCAATCCTGCTAAACGCAGGGGTAGGGCAACTAAAAAATATGATGCAAGTAAATTCTCCGGCACTTTGCAATTAAAAGAAGACCCTTTGGTTCTGCAAAAAAAATGGAGAGATGAGTGGTAGAAATTTCCTTCTTGACACAAATATTGTATTATACTTATTAAGTGGGGATAAATCAGTGGTGAGTATTATCGGCACCCGGCAACCCTGTATAAGCCTTATTACTGAAATGGAATTGCTAAGTAGCCCCAGGTTAACATCGTTAGAAGAGAAGCCAATTAGGAGTTTTATAAATTCCTGCATCGTTGCTGGTATTAATAATACTATAAAAGAAGCCGCTATAAAAATCCGCCGGGAAACTTCTCTTAAGCTTCCTGACAGTATTATCGCTGCAACAGCTATTTCACTTGGATTTCATTTATTAACTGCTGATACAGAATTTAATAAGTTGAAATCATTGTACATCCTTCAATACGTAAAGTAACCCTGCTAACCATAACGTGCCACTGTTCCCCGTTGGCCTTCAACCTTCCACCATTTCTCCCCGCACCTTCTTCCCCCAAAACTTTTCCGTCAAAACTATCGTATATATTTTCCCTTACTTTTGTTGCATGATGAATGTGAAAGATGACCTGCAAAAACGCTGGTGGGACCTTGAAGCTAAGCTGGTAGAAAGGTTCGGCAAAAAGCCCGACCTGGAAGCGGTTCTTTTTTTAATAGGGCTGCAGGAAACAAACTTTTTTAAAGATAAAATTACCAAGGAGCAAAAGCAGGACCTGATGCATGTTGCCGTATGTACCGTATTAAGCAACGGCGGCTATTACATACTTGAAGGGCATGATGCTGATGGCTGGCCGCATTTTAAACAAATAAAAGAAATACCGGTACAAAACCTGTATGAACAGGAGAACTTTTTAAAAGACCATATTTTACTTTACTTTAACCTGCATCAACTATAAACCAACCCTTTAATGAAGCACCTTGTTATTGCCCTGTGCTGTATAGTAACAATTAGTGCCTGCACCGCCACAAAAGGCACCGGCGGCCACCACGGCAGGCATAAGGAAAAGATGGTGGAAATAGTTACCGATTATGGTACAATGAAGATACGCCTGTCAGATTCCACCCCGCTGCACCGTGATAACTTTATAAAACTTGTAAAACAGGGTTTTTACGACAGCCTGATGTTTCACCGTATTATAAAAGACTTTATGATACAGGGTGGCGACCCGGAATCGAAACAGGCACAGGGTGGCTCATTATTAGGCAACGGCGAAGCAGCCGGTGGCAGGGTGCCTGCGGAGTTCAGGCCATACCTGTTTCACAAAAAAGGGGCGTTGGCCATGGCAAGGGATGATAACCCTGAAAAAGCAAGCAGTAATTGCCAGTTTTATGTTGTTGAAGGCAAGGTTTTTACTGATTCTTCTCTAAATGATGTTGAGTGCAGGCGCATACGGCCGCATAACCCCGGTTTTTACTTTACCGATGCGCAACGCAAAGCATACACAACAATTGGTGGTGCACCGCATTTAGATCAGAACTACACGGTGTTTGGCGAGGTAATTGAAGGGCTTGACGTGATAGATAAAATAGCAGCGCAGCCAAGGGATGGCAATGACCGGCCTTTGAAGGATGTAAGGATGAAAATAAGGCTGTTGAATTAGTAATGGCATTGTATGCCCGTTGCTAAATGGCAATGCAAATAAAATGCTGCCGGTGCGGACGGATTTCGGAAGAAAAATGAATATTTGTACAACTAAAATAGAATATTATGAGTTTTCCATCTGAGCTGAAATATACCAAAGACCACGAGTGGATAAAAGTTATTGGCGGCAATACTGCCCTTGTTGGCATAACCAGTTTTGCACAAGGCGAGTTAGGCGATATTGTGTATGTTGATATTAACACGGTAGGAAAGACACTTGCGGAAGGAGAAATTTTTGGTACAGTTGAAGCTGTAAAAACAGTTAGCGACCTGTTTTTGCCTGTTGCAGCAACAATTGTTGAAGTAAACAGCGAACTTGAAAGAGAGCCTGAACTGGTGAACAGCGACCCTTATGGCGAAGGCTGGATGGTTAAAATTGAACTTACCAACCTGGCCGATATTGATGGGCTTATGGATGCGGCAGCGTATGAAAAGCTGGTTGGATAATTAAGTTTGCCTTAAAAATATAATTCATCTTCTCTCCCGGAAAAATGCCTGATATAGCTAATAAATATACTGAAGCTGAACTTGTTGCACTGTTGAAAGAACGGCAGCAGCAGGCATTTAGTTACTTATACGATAATTACTCAGGCGCCTTATACTCAGTGGTTTTGTCTATTATGCCCGACCGTGAAATGGCCAATGACGTGCTGCAGGAAGTATTTATTAAAATATGGCGGCAGATTGAAATGTACGATGCAACCAAAGGCAGGTTATTTACCTGGATGATGAATATTACCCGCAATGCTTCCATAGATATGGTGAGAAGTAAGGGGTTTAACAACAACCAGCAAAACCGGGAACTAACCGAAGCCGTATATGACTCAGTCGGCACCGTATCAACCAACATTGACAAAATAGGATTGCGGAAACTGGTGTTTAAGCTTAAGGAAGAATACAGGTCTCTTGTAGAATTGGCCTATTTCCAGGGTTACACACAGGATGAGATCTCAAAAATGCTTGATATTCCCTTGGGAACGGTTAAAACAAGGCTGCGTGCTGCGCTTATACAATTACGTGAAATAATAAAACCATAAATATAGCGGTGGACGTTAATGCATACATAGAGAGCGGTATTATTGAAACTTATGTACTGGGTTTGGCCAGTGCAGAGGAGGCGGCTGAACTGGAAGCTCTTGCTGTGCAATACCCTGGAATAAAACAGGCTGTTGATGCGTTTGCATCGCTTATACAAAGCAATATTTCTGAAGATGGTATAACACCGCCTGCTGAGTTAAAGCAGCAGATAATGGATGCGCTTGAGGATGAATTTGAGGAGCCAAAAATGGTAATAATACCGGCGGAAACGCCCGTACCCGTAAGCCAGCCCGCTAAAGTGGTGCAAATTACCACACCGGGCGCGTGGCGGTATATTGCCGTTGCAGCCTCAATCCTGCTGGTAGTGAGTGCGGGCTTTAATTACTTTTACTACGATAAATACAGTAGTGTTTCAAATGATTATGAGGCTTTACTAAATAACCAAAAAACCCTGCAGGCATACCAAACAAAATATAACAGCTTGCAGCAAACGGTTAATATTTTCCAGGACAGTGCCATGCATGTGGTGAAAATGGGCGGCGTTAAAGGCAGGGAAGGCGATGTTGCTACAGTTTATTGGGATACCCGAACAAAAGACGTGTATGTTTATGTAAATAAGCTGCCACAGGCGCCAACAGGCAAACAATACCAGCTTTGGGCCATTGTTGACGGTAAACCGGTTGATGCCGGCTTAATTGGCGACTGCGATGGCGTTTGCAAAATGAAAAATATTCCCACCGCCCAAATGTTTGCGGTTACGCTTGAAAAAGAAGGCGGCAGCCAGCAACCCACATTTGACCAAATGTATGTAGCGGGCAAAATTTAGAATTACGCCCTCCCGTATGCCTTTGCGTTACTCCCATTCAGTGAAACACTCAATAAGCAATAATCAACACTCAATATTCCAGTGGAAAGAGAGTGAGCGGTAATTTATTTTATATAGTTAGCGGAGGGGTATTGGCAGAGCATATTTTTATTCATTTCACAAAAGCTGTCTTGCCTTACTCCGGAGGGGTAAAAGCTTTGTAGCGAATAAAATTATAGTTCTTTAATTGCTCCAGGGGAGCAGACACTAGATATTGAATTTCAACAAAACATATAGTTGATTACTTTACTTGAGCATTGAGTGTTGATTATTGTTTATAGAGTGTTTACATTCTTATTAGAACTTAACTAACTCGCAGCTCATAAGTCCCCTTTAGGGGGGTTGGCAAAAAGAAGGGCGCCGGAAAACCAGCACCCTGTGTACATCTGAAAATGCACAAACGAGAAAATATGTATAAGAAAGTTGTAGGCTTTACGCTTTAAGCTGCACGCATCGCATTCACGTTTCACGA
This sequence comes from Bacteroidota bacterium, assembly GCA_013285915.1. Classification (GTDB taxonomy): domain Bacteria; phylum Bacteroidota; class Bacteroidia; order Chitinophagales; family Chitinophagaceae; genus JABDFW01. The sequence goes on along the minus strand of JABDGS010000003.1, from coordinate 62,731 downwards.
TTGACGATTAACGAAACTTCACTTTTGCCTTTTCACTTCTCACCAGTTACTTAACCTAAACCCAATGGTATAAGGATATTGCTTTACAGCATCCTGCTGAAGCGGGTTCAGGCTGTAGCTGCCATATAATCTTATCGGCCCCAGGCCAAGTTCTGCAATGTATGCCACGCGCCATGGGTCAAGGTCAAAATCACCGCCTATTTTATGCTTGCCGTCTGCACTGCTTTTTTGTTTTATATGCGTGCCTACCCTGTAGCCCGCGCTTATACCACCGCTAAAACTAAAGCCCCTTTTCTTTTCAGGCGTAGTATTAATATTAAGCATCATTGGTACAGAAATATAACTTGTATACAGCTTATCTTTTGTAAAATCAACAGCATCCCTGTATATATACACCGGTGATTTGTTATAGCTGATGTTGTTTGAATACCTGAAGTTAAACATCTCTAAACCAAGGCCGTATTTAAGGTTAAGCACGTGTTTGGTTATGTTGAGTTTTTGCATAAAAAACCAAACATTAATATTGGTAGACTTTACTGTTTGCAGCTTCAGATCTTCCTTGGTGAACGGTGCACCACCGTTAGCATGTAAAAAAGCATTTGCTTCTGCTGAGCCATAAGCAGTTTGATCGTTCCAGTTGGTTAGGCCAACATCAAATATAAACCAGTTGGTAGTTAGGTTTGAGTGGCTGTTGCGTACGTGGTTGCTTCCAAACAGGTTGAGGTTAAAGTTATAATTGTGATCGCCCCATGTATTATAACCAGAGTCGCTGCCGTAGTTACGGTCTTTATTTTTTTGAATAATGATAAAATTGCCAACGTGTATGGTATCTACCTGGTCTTTCTTTGTCGTGTCGGTTTGGGCAAATCCCTGCAGGGCCAGCATCACTGCCACCATACCTGAAAAAAATCTTTTCATAATAGTTGTGTTAAAAATTCTAAATGTTTCACGGGCGTTTTGCTATGGGTTAGGTAATGGCATGCGTTAGTCTGTATCTTTTTTTGCTTTGCTGCCAAATAAGCGCCCTGCGCGTTTAAGAAATCCTCTTATTTTATCTTTATTCAGTTCGAGAGACCCTACGTAAACTGAGCGGTCTTCATCATCGTTGGTATCTAATACTTTGTAAGGCACGTTATAAGCCACCTGCGTATAAACTGTGTTAGTCTTATCCCTATCCCTGTCTCCATCAGTATCTATTACAGTGGGCGGCTTAATTTCATTTACAAGCGCATTGCCTGCATTTGCCAATGTTGGGTCTGTTTCTTTAATAACTGGTAGCGGCTGTAAAGGGGCAATGTGTTCGTCTTTATTGCCTTTTGTATTATCATTATCAGCCAAATCACTGTTATTAACCGTATGTTGCGCAGGTGCTTCATTTACCACTGGTACTGGCGTTACAGCTTTATTTTGCTTGGGTTGTTTTTTATTAACAACCGCTGTGCTTTGCTGAATATCATGTTGCACTGGTGCAACAGGCTGTATTTTATCAGTTGCCTGCGGTAGCGTTTGCGTAGTAACAGGTTTTGTTTTGATGCTGTGGTCTGCTACAGGGTGTACTCCCGGATGAGTAGTGCCTGCAGGGTATAACCACCAACCCAAAACAGCTATGCCAATTAACGCTGCCGCTGCTGCAAAGCGCAAATACAATGGGTAAATACGCCTGCCTTCTTCCTTTCTGTACAAGCTGCTTTTGTCGCCAAACACTATTGCTTCCGGTTGCAATACTGTTTGCTTAAGCAGTGTAAATTCATCCTGCAGTTGCGGATGCTGTAATACAAATTTTTCAACCTTCTCCCTCGCCGTTTCGTCTAACTCCCTGTCAATATAAAATAAAAAGAACGCTCCGTAATTGTTGATGTTTATGTCAACATCAGATGTTTTGTACAAGGATTGTTTGCCGGGAAAAACAATACCTTCTTCGGGCTGCAGCTTCATCTGCATAAATGTTTCCAGCTCAGCACCCATACCTGGGTTTTGCTGCACAAACAGTTCTACTGCTGCCCGCTGCTGATGGTTTAATTCATCATCCGCGTACAGTAAAAACCATTCCTCGTAGTTATGCTTGTTTATCATACTCATAGTTACATCACATTTTCAGGGCTCACTAAATAGTTTCTCAATGTTAATCGTGCACGGTGTAAATATACTTTAACCTGGCTCTCGTTCAATCCCATTATTTGTCCTATTTCTTCATAGCTGTATCCTTCATAGTCTTTTAATAAAACCAGGCTTTTTTGGGTATCGCTCAGCTGGTTAAGTGCTTCCTGCAGGTTCTTTTTCAAATTGTTTACCTGGTAGGTTTGCACCCTTGCATCCGCTGAAAAATCATCCTTCAATTGTATCCTTTTCACCTTGCGTATATGGTCTATCATTTGGTTGTAGGCCACTGTAAAAAGGTAACTCTTGCTCTTCTCCGTCTCCACAATATCCCGGTTACGCCACAATTTTTCAAAAGCTGTTTGCACAATATCCCGCGCATCCTCTTCATGGCGAAGGTTTTTCACTATAAAGCGAAATACATTGTCAGCATATAAATTCACACATTCGTTATATTCTCGTTCGGTCATAAACAGCGTGTATCAATTTTCTCACCTTCGTTATTGTTATGTTGTACGCAGCACCGCTTAAAAAGTTACAAACAACGCAATTTTTTTTAAAAAACCGCGTTTTCGCGGGTTTTTTGGCCTATAATACCCATTGGTGGGTATAAATAGCACCTGGCTGCGCGTGTACTTTTATAAAAAACCCGCTATGTCAAAATTAGTTATAGCTGTGCTTGTAATTGCAGGTTTTATTGCCTGTAAGGGCACACAACCCACCGAACCTGCGGATATTGCCTTTGAAAAAGCCCGTATAAACCTGGAAGCGATGTATAATAATGTGGATAGTTTTTCTGAAGGGTTTGCGCGCGCCTCATTGGGTGATTCATCTACTTATGTTGATTCAAACGGTAAAGAACTGATACCCTACCAGTACAATGTGCAAACTTTCAGGGAAGGGTTGGGGTTGGTGCAAGCAGGGGAGAAAGGTCCCTTTTACTATATTGATAAAACCGGCAAAAAAGTGCTTGACCTGTCGGGGTATACCAACGCGTTTTCATTTTTTGGCGGTTACGCTACAGTTGCAAATAAAGATGGCGATTACGGCCTTATTGATAAAACCGGAAAAGAAGTTATACCCTGCGTAAATGAAGAAGGCCCGCAAAACATTACAGGTGATATATACATTGTACACCCGAAAGACGGCGGTAAAAAAGTGGTTAACCTGAAAGGGGATGTTGTGCTGCCGGTTAAAGAGTTTAAGGAGTTATATTACGACGATGTAAATAAAAGATATGCATTAAGCAATGATAGCGGCTGGTATTTGCTGGATGATAAGGGTGCTGTAATAAAAAAGCTTGATGCCGACGGTGTATTCTACCCGCACGATGGCGCCTACGTAGTAAATAAAACTGTTGCCGGTAAGGGAACGCAAAATGCTATTATGGATGGCAATGGTGATATTATAGTGCCGTATGGAAAATACGACAATATTGAGCAATGGTACGAAGGCTTTGCCTGTGTAGGCGTGGAAACCGGCACATCGCCTAATAAAGAAATAGCAGGTGCAACTGACGTGCACCAAAAAGTTGGTTACGTTGATAAAACCGGGAAGGAGGTAATTGCGCTGCAGTTTGAAGATATGATGCAATCGTTTAACGAAGGTTATGCAATAGCCATGCAAAAAGGAAAAGTTGGCTTTATTGATAAAACCGGCAAATGGGTTATACTGCCGCAGTTTGATAAAGCACGGCAATTTAGCCACGGTTTTGCGAAAGTTACCGTTGGCAGCAACAGCTTTTATATTGACACCAAGGGAAATAAAGTGTTGTAGGTATTTATTGATCTCCCATCTGGCAAAAACAAATAATGATTTAGTCGACTTTTAAATTATTTACAGCCTGTAACCCAAGTAGACATAAAAAACAAAACCCCGGTATTATTGCTGGGGTTTTTTGTTGCGCAGTCTGTCTTTACATTTGTTAACCGGCAAAAACTTAAAGTATACCTGGTTTGCCTGGGTTAAATAAAGAAGATGGGTAGAAAAATATTTTTAATAGTTGCCTTAGCATTATATGCTTGTGTATTTTTTGTTGGTCTGTCTTTTTTCCACTTGGCAACAAAAACACCCGGGTTGTTGAAGGCTAGCTATGGTAGAGTTATTAAAAAAAGCCTTTCTGAGTACATATCAACCAAGGGTGGTCATTTTTTTGACGCTGTATTTACAGTGGCCGGGTGGGAAAATAAAATAGTTGTAAGCCTTCACAAACATAGTTATGCATCTGCGGTTGAAGATTCAGTTTTCCTGCGGATTGACACAGGTAAAGTGTACGCTTTTTATTTAGATACTTCGTATTTAAATATAAATGGCAATGTTCCTGTCGTTATTGCTATAAAAGATGCTAATGGAAAGCAACTTTTCAGGCAATCTGCAAGTGATGATTTACTTGGAGGCACAATTCTTTGCTTGATGAGCGCGGGCGCATTTGTTTTGGCACTTTGGCTTTACCGGCGTTACAAAATAATGCACCCTGGTACCAGCGCGCAATGATCATAATTCGTAATTATATACGCTGCTCACAATTCGTATATTCGTATTGATTCGTAATTCGTAGATTTAATCAACTGCATGAGAATACTATTTACCTTTCTGCTTTCTACAATATTGCCAGTCAAAATTTTTTGCCAGCATGGCGGATTTGATTCATCTCAAAAAATTCTATTCAACGCAAAAATATTTACCGCTGATTTTCTGCACCCTTATGCCGAAGCTGTTGCCATTAAAGGCAATAAAATAGTAGCTGTTGGCAATCTTGATAAGGTAAAAAAATCGCTGCCCGCCACTGTTGCGTTAATTGATATGCACGGTGCCTGCATTTTACCCGGCTTTATTGACAGCCATAACCATGCAGTTGAAGGTGGTGAGGGACTAATGCGTGCCAATGTTGACGACAGTGTTTTGACTATACCCAACTTGGCCGCTTATGCCGATGAAGTAAAGCAAAACGGCTTTGGCATGATAGGCAATTTTTTGGTGATTGATGGAATAAATATTGAAACATGGCGCAATATTGATGAGTTGCATAAAGTATTCAGCAATGGCAGTTACACAAATCAACCAGTGCTGTTGCGCGGCAGTGATGGACATACAGGCTGGGCTAACGCCTCATTAATGAAGATGGCAGGTATTAACAGAGCTTTTATTCAAAGCTTACCAGCCAGCACAAAAAAATATTTTAATGTTGATGCCAATGAGGAGCCTAATGGTTTTTTTGCCGACAGCGGTTTTGCAAAAGTAAAAGCAGTATTGCCCAAAACCCACGCCGATGATAATATTGCGGCGGCAAAAGCACTGACATATAATAATGCACTCGGTATTACTGCGTGGTTAGACCCTGCTGCAGGCAATATAAAAGACAGTATTTATTATTATCTTAATGGCTATAAATACCTGGCGCAGCATAATAAGCTAACAGCCCATGTGTCTGCTGTTGTTGTTGCGGATGCTGATGTATTACCGCAGCCGCAAATAAACAAGCTTAAAAAACTGCAGGCAACTTATAATAGCTATCATAATATAGAAATAATTGGCTTTAAAATATTTGCTGACGGCGTTATTGAATATCCCACACAAACAGCAGCACTCTCAAAACCATATATAAATAGCGGCAGCTATGGCGCTTTAATGTATAAGCCTGCAAATTTTGCACGCTTTGCTATTGCTGCTGACAAGCAAAACCTGCTGGTACATGTACATGCAATTGGCGATCGTGCTGTTACTGAAACACTCAACGGTTTTGATGCGGTGCGCAAAACCAACGGCTACAGCAACCTGCCACATACTATTACCCATGTACAGGTAATGAAATTTGAAGATATCACGCGCTTCAGCAAATTACGAGTGCTTGCATCACTGCAATTGTTATGGGCTTTGGGCGACCCCACTACCATTGATATTGTAAAACCTTATGTTGATGCAGAGCTGTACAAGTACCAATATCCCGCACGCAGCCTGCTGCAGGCAGGTACTATTATTTGCGGGGCAAGCGACTGGAATGTTAGTACCGCCAACCCTTTTGAAGCGATATACGAAGCAGAAACCCGCCGCGGCAGATTGGGCGTTTTAGACAGCACGCAATGCATGCCACGCATAGCCATGCTGTACGCCTATACTATTAATGCTGCCAAAGCGCTGATGCGTGAAAAAATGATTGGTTCTATCGTGCCCGGTAAATATGCAGATATGATATTGCTTGACCGGGATGTATTAACAGTTAGCCCTGAAAGCATGAAAAATACACAGGTGTTATGGACGATGTTTGAAGGAAAGCTGGTGTATCTGCATCCCTGAAAACTTGAATACCTATCCCCCTAAAAGGGTGAGTAAAAGTGTAACGCCCTTACTGCTTTGATAAGCAGTAGTTAATATTTTTTAAGATGGTAAATTACCTGATCCTCTGTGTCGACTTCATTGATCGTTTCAGTTAAAAAAAAGTCGTCTATACCCACTATTTTCAAATACACTTTTTCTGACGGCCATATCCCTAATATAATGGGCACAGTATCTTTTAACAGGTTATATTCAGCTGCAACGTATGTATCTTCATGTTCCCGTCCTTTTATCATGTATAATATATCTCCTTCGGAGAACTTAATACTATCTGCCGCACCGCCGTTTTGTATATTGTCGCTGGATAGGGGGCCCGAAAAATTGTAATGTTTGCTTTCAATAGTTACCACATGCCAGCTTGTATAAAGGTTGCTTATGCCTGTTACGTCTGGACTTGTCTGTTGTTTTATACAAGAACAAAAGCCTGCGCAAACCGCAAAAACTGCAAAGATCTTTTTCATCGTCTTTTTTTTACTATGACTTAACCATTGCAGCGCGCGTTGCAGGCGAAACGCTGAATGTGATGAGCGGTAAATATGTGGTAAAAACATCAGACACTGCAGAAATAACAACCTCGAAAGCTTCTCAAAAAACTTTCAAGGGCTGCGTTCACTAATAACCAACATAAAACAATATCTGTGCCTATCCATCCAACCCTGCAAATCTGCGTTCCATCATTCCGTCGTTGCAGAGCTTTCACCTGCAGCAAACAATAAACTTATGTCTACTCAAAGAGCGTGCAAAAAGACCTTGAAGCTTTTGCTGACAAATAGTTTAAAAAGTGAGCCAAACGCATACCACGCCATTAAATGATATATTTGATAAATTTGACAAACCTTATTATTCTCAGAATAGACCATAAACCTCAAAATTAAATTTGTGGCACAAATAATAAAAGGCTTATTTGTAGATTGGAAACTTGAGATTTGGGCACAGGTATTAGAAATTATCGGTGCTTCAGTCGGAATAATCTCTTTTATAATTACTTTAATTTTAAGACGTGATATAAAAAAACTTCGAGTTAGCTATATTTTTGAAAAAAGGATAACTTTTCACATAAAAAAACTGGTTGCAAGCACAAATGAATTAAATAACCTGTTAAATGATTACAATAACTCAACAATCAGCATAAAAGTTGAATTGGCAAGATGCCAAACTGAACTTGAAGATATTCTTAGTAAATTAAATACCACACAATCTAATAAAGTCAAAAGATTGATAAGATTAATAAAGGGAAAGAGGAATAAAGGCTTTCTTTTATCAACAGCAAATGAAAAAAATATTTTTAAGAATTTTTTTAGAAAATTTTCGGCGACAAACGTTGACCATATTTGGAAGATATATACTGATTTACACGCCGTAATAAGGCAACTTGAAAATATTCAACAAGACAAAAAAAGCAATATTTTATGAGTAACGATAAAATTAGCAAAATAATTATTAAGCTAAACCGAGAGACAAAAGAAGATAAAATAAAATGGGTGAAAAATAATAGAGAAATGCCCTCTTCTTTGAGTGGTAGCGAGGGGTTAGTGGGACTTGTATACTATGCGGATGTGATTGATAAGACCCTGCGATTATATAAATATAATTTTAAATCCTTTTATGATGAGGTTACTTGGGAATTGCAAGTATCAATAAGGCTTGAATTTGTTGAACGCTTTTCTCTCAAGACCGAATATATTTTCCCCGAAGATAGAAGCATTGACGAATTATATGAGACCGTGCTCTACAAAACTTCTGGCGTCGAAAGATTTGCAGATGAATTTTTAAATCAGGAGAATTCTATAAATGAGCCTACAGATGACAACCCATTCGTATAATGTGAGGCTGTCAAAACGTCTGCTTTACTTTCTGTCGATCAAATATCCTATTAATGGCGGAAAAAAATTGTCTGTCAGTCTATTCTTCCGTATAATTTCTTTGCTCCAGCCATTGCAGCTTTTTTCGCTGGCAGTGGATAAGACTATTATTAAATAAAAGCACCACAATTAATGAAAGACCTGCATAATCTGTAACCATTTCTCACCACTCCAGCAGCGCCATCACTTTATCATCACCTATTACTGCATTGGTCGGTAGCGGGTGAGCAGTATTCCACACAGCCAGGTCATTCTGTGGCAATACCGTACAATGGCTTTCATCAATCGCCCCATTTTTTAATAAGCCGTTTGTATTAAGCTTTAAATGTTTTGCAAAAAAAGCATAAACGGGCTGCCGTTTGGTTGGGCCGTAATCATGCTTGTCGTTCGGCAGGTAAACGCTTTCAATATTTTCCGCTTTGCCAAAGTAGTTGTAAATATTACGGATATAAGGGTACTCAACATTAGGAACATTTTTTGTCCAGTCGTCGCCGTCAGATACCAGTAGCATTGGTCTTGGTGCAGCAGTTGCAGCTATCTCCACATTGCTGGTTTGGTTGCTGGGTCGTTTATGCACAGGCATGCCGCTTTCGCAAACACAACCACCAAAAAAATGTGCCGATACCATCACCACCGGTGCGGAAACCTTTATCCTGTTATCAAGCGCCGTCAGCATAAATGTTTGTGTGCCACCACCCGAGGCACCTGTAATACCAATACGTGCTGTATCAATGTTTGGCAGCGAGAGCAAATAATCAAGCGCACGAATGCTGTTCCATGTTTGCAGCTTAAAGGCCTTAGGTATTTCGTGCTTGCATTGTTTACTGTCGCCAAAACCCACCATATCATAAGTAAATACGGTCGCGCCCATTTGTGCAAGGGTTGCGCAAAGCTTTTGCTGGTCTGGCGTAAAACGCCCGTCAGGGTTATGAAAATGCCCGTGCGGCGATAATATACCTGCCATAGGTCTTGAAGTATTAACCGGCCGGTAAAGATTGCCCGTTAAATAATAACCCGGCAATGTTTCAATAGCCACATTTTCTACTGTGTAAGTGCCCATATTTTTTTTACCGGTAACAATAACATGCAGGGCTGTTTTTGCGGGTATATGTGTAAGTTCCGCGCCATCAATAATGCCTTGCTTTATCAAGGCAGCGCGCTGCTGCCATGTTGCTGCATCGTGATATGTTTTGGCAAAGCCCTCATGTACTTTTATGGTTTGTTCTGGCGTATAATAATCACCCTGGCACAGGTTCGCGCTGTCGGGGTTGTATTGGGCGTTTAGCACAACAGGCAGCAAAATGATGAATAAGAACTTATACATAGGAAATTTTATTTAATAAAATAGACAAGCACTATTAGTTATGAAAACTACTGAAGCGTTTAATAAATATAAGTATTTAAGATTTTCCCATTTCTGAGTGCCTGGAATTATTCTATAAAGATCAATTAATCATCTTGTAGTTTTCTTCTCCGAATACCGGCGAAATGTGCGCCACCCTCATACTGGCAACCAGAAACCGGTAACTTGTAACCTGCCGCCACCTCTCACAAACTATACAATCGTAAACTACCAACTGTTATCTTTGCCGCCTAAAGCTTTGCACATGAACGATAAATTTGTCGACAGGATAAAAAATGAATTGTCTGAAATTGAGGCCGCAGGTTTGATGAAGAGGGAGCGTATTATTACCAGCGAACAGGGCCCTGAAATACAGGTAAATGGCAAAACAGTGCTTAACTTTTGTGCCAACAACTACCTCGGGCTATCCTCACACCCAAAGGTGATTGAGGCGGCGCATAAGGCTATTGACGAGCGCGGCTATGGCATGAGCAGTGTACGGTTTATTTGCGGTACGCAGGATATTCACAAGCAACTGGAGAAAAAGCTTGCCGATTTTTTAGGCATGGAAGATACCATTTTATATGTGGCAGCTTTTGATGCCAACGGCGGCCTCTTTGAACCTTTATTCGGCGAACAGGACGCCATAATAAGCGATGCACTTAACCATGCAAGCATTATTGACGGCGTGCGTTTGTGTAAGGCGCAGCGTTTTAGGTATGAGCATAACAATATGGCCGACCTTGAAGCAAAGCTTAAAGAAAGCGCTAATTGCAGGAGCAGGATAATTGCTACAGACGGCAGCTTTAGCATGGATGGAACTATAGCCCAACTTGATAAAATTTGTGACCTTGCCGACCAATACGATGCCATTGTGATGATTGACGAAAGCCACTCCTCGGGTTTTTTGGGTAAAACCGGCCGCGGTACGCATGAGTACAGGAATGTAATGGGCAGGATTGATATTATTACCGGCACACTTGGCAAAGCTTTGGGGGGCGCCAGCGGTGGCTTTACCAGTGCAAGAAAGGAAATAGTGGAAATGTTGCGCCAGCGCAGCAGGCCCTACCTGTTTAGCAACACCCTGGCGCCGAGCATAGCAGGGGCAAGCATTGCAGTACTGGATATGCTTACAGAAACAACAACATTGCGCGATAAGCTGGAATACAATACCAAATACTTCCGCAGCAAAATGACCGATGCAGGCTTTGATATAAAATCCGGCGATCACCCGATCGTCCCCATCATGTTATATGATGCTGTAGTGGCACAAAATTTTGCGGCAAAACTGCTGGATGAAGGCGTGTATGTAATTGGCTTTTTCTTCCCCGTTGTGCCTAAAGGCCTTGCGCGAATACGTGTTCAGTTAAGCGCGGCGCATGAGCAACAGCATCTTGACAAAGCCATTGAAGCATTTACAAAAATAGGAAAGGAACTTGGTGTACTAACCCCAACCCCTAAAGGGGCGCTTTAAACAGCGTGAGTTTACATTGCCTTGAAAAAATTTAGGTTGCCACCTTACTAAACCTGGTGTAAAACATCAGTACCAACCCTCAAAAGTTTTTTGAACAATAAAACGCAGTTTAGAAATCCCCCTTTAGGGGATAGGGGTAAAAAGGCTCCGGAACATACCCGCCTGAAGGCCCTTCATACTTCGAAACAGGCAGTCCCGGAGCCCTTTACCCAAGGGTTAATTTAAAGCAGTTACAAGGTTGGCTAAAAGCTCCTCGTTAAACTCGTCGCTTTTGTGTGCACTTAAAAATGCATCAATCTTTTGTGTTTCAGCAGGCAGCGCTTTACGTACCGCTTTCTCTTTAACCGTAATTTTTTCAAGCGTATTGTTGTGATACAGGTAATAAGTAATGTTATCTATAAAAGCATCGTTAGCCTCACCATTTCTCACTTTCAGCATGTCTGAATAATCGGCCCTTTCAAAATGTGTTTTTGTCAGCTTAAAAAGAGAATAATTGGCACCTTGTGCCAGTGCCTCAAAATAACTGCCGTCAAACTGGTTACCGTATTTGCCGGCAGGCACAAACAACAACTGCTTGCCGTTAATGTTAAGGCTGAACGTGGCCACCTGGCTTTTATCGGCCTGTATAACAAGGTTTGAATCTTTTTGGCGTATATACAAATCCTGGTTTACTTTATCGTACAAAAGCTGGTAATTGTTTATTGTTTCGTGCGTAGCAGTAGTAACTGAACCCTCGCACCATTCACGGGTAAAAAATTGAGAACCCGCTGCACCGCCTGATTTGTATGATTGCAGTGCACTTGTTGTTTGCTGGTTACCAAGCGTATTGGCAGCCGCAAGTGTTTTGAAGTCAACAGCAACGCTCAAATCGTTTTTATCAGCCTGTGCAAAGGCTGCATTAAAACAACTTATTGCTGTAACTATGGCTAATATCTTTTTCAAAACACACGCTATTTACAGCAACTTAAAATTTAATACGAACATCAAAAGGAAATGGGTGATGAAATAATACCGTAGCGGGATTTTATTATGCCAAAGCAGGCGTTTTAGGCGCTATGCCATAAATATAAAAACGGGCATTTGGGGTTGGCTCCTGCAGCATTATTTTGACTGCAGTTTATTTTCAAGCACTTTCATAAAATAGCCGCCCACGACACTTCTCGCCTGGAAACCCACCTGCTTTCCATCTGTGGTTTCATGCCAATCGCTTAATGGCACCCGTGTCGGTGTTTGTTGGGTAAATTTATACACCGGATCAATCAACGCTTCAAAGCTGTTATGGTTATCGGCTAAAGCAGCAGTCCATAGTATCCAGTCAGATTTTGTATAAGTTTTACGGCTGTCCAAAGGCAACCCAAAGGCGTTTTGTTTGGTCAGGTAGTAGTTTATTTCTTTATCATACACTTCCTTCGGAAATAAATGCAGGCCAAGCACCTTGTCCCAAACAAGGTTATATTTCTGGCTCCAGGTATGCTTGTCGTTAAATGTTAGTGCATAATGATTTCCATCATCAGCAAAAACCATCCAGCGTTTTGCCATGGCAGCCGCGCTGTCACTGTATTTTGATGCGGTATCTTCCATGCCCATCATTTTAGCCATCATCCCATAACAGCCAATGCCCACAATGGCTTTAACTGAAAGGTTTGCATTACGTGCAAGATGGCCGGCAAAGTCGTCTGTGCAAAGCTGGTTTGTGGGGTCAAAGCCATACTGCATTAAATACTGCGCCCAGGTTGAAAGCGTTTGCCAGTGCTTTTTTGCAAAATCAATATTTCCTTCAGCCTTAGTAATGGCAGCGGTAAGAATGATCATATTGCCTGATTCTTCCACAGGCATGCCTTCACCATAAACCTGGCCATTGGCAAGCGGGTAGGTGCCAAGATCGTGTGCTGCATAAGGCTTTGTGTATTTACCGCTTTCGCTAAAATAAAAAATGCCGTTAAGCATGCCTTCCATTAAATGCGGGTTATAAGTAAGGTACAATGGCGCTGAAGGATAAGTTACATCAACGGTGTTTATACACCCATTACTGAAATTTTCTTTGGAGAAGAAAAGCAGGTCGCCATTGCTGGCCTTTACAAGATTATGTGCTGCTACGCTTTGCCTGTATGAGGCGATGCACAGCTTTGCATAAGTTTCGCCGCCTGCGGATAATGCATCATTGTATATTTTTTTATCAAAGTCATTGCACTGTTGCATAACCGGTGAGTATTCGTTCGCGCATGTATTAAGCAGGTTTTCAAAGCTCATTGATGATGATTGCCGCCACCATGGTTTCAGGTTATCACCAAAGTATTGTATAGAATACAATTCATCGTAACCGAGCATGATATATCCTGCTGTTCCCTGGAGTGTTGGGTTTGCCACATCAATAATCGTATTTAGCATTAAATGCTTGCCACTTGTAATGTTTTCAGTTGCCGTTTTGCTGCTGCCTGCAAATATTCGCGCCCCTTCATTTCCAGCCGTTATGCTTTGGTTGGTTTGTTGGCTTGCAGGTGCAGCAACATAAAAATAGCCCCAGTCAATACGCAGGTCATCGCCTTTCTTTTTTAATATCGGCTGTTCTTTAGTACCAGCTTTTAAAAGCATAAGGCTGGATGTAGAGGAAGAAGTAACTTCCATATCCTGCGCCGCTGTATTGGCCGCAAGGTCAGTGGATGCACCAAAATACAACTGGGCGTGGTGTTGCCCACCATCAGTTGATTTTACACTATAGGATATATATGATACCGGCCTTTGGAGAATGTCTAAATTATCTATCAGCAGGGGCGATGTAAATGTTAACTGCAGCGCAATATTGCCGCAAGTAAAATTGTAAACAGTTTGTGTTGCGCTAATAGTAACACTGGTTTGCTGTGCGGTAGCGATGTTTATAGGTTGCTTTTGTTTTGTTTGCGTAGAAAACCCTGCATCAAGCCAGGAGCCACCAGCAGTGTTAACCACGTGTATGGCGAGTGTATTGCCTGTTTTTTTAAGCTTCTGTTTTACATACTCTGTAAGGGGCACATATTTAAACTTGTTAAGCCAGCCAACAACGCTGTAAATTTTTTTCACCGTTTAAGTACACATCGGCATTATCATCATGTTGTATTTTAAGAAACAGCTTGTCAAAATTTTTATCAGTGGCATCAAACACGCGTCTAACCCAAAGGTCATGGCTAAGCCATTTGGTTGCAGCATCATCGCTATCACCAAAAGGTGCTGTGCCGGTTTGCCACTGGCTGTCGTCAAAATGAGTATTCATCCAGTCATCGGATGGTTTCGCTTCGGTATATTTAACTGTATATTTTTCTTCATCTGCCGCGGGCACTAAGGTGGTGTATACATCTTCTTCTTTTCCTAAAAAACGGTAAATTTTACCATCTACTTTTATCAGGCCAATAAGAGACTGGTTGCTGCCCGTCCAATGCCGTGTAGGGCCAGCACAGGCATCATCAGTAAAGCTCCATATACTAAAATAAGGGTTATGCGTTATAAGCGGGTAAGCAGGTGCTTTATGCAATTGGGCCGATACATCGGTGAAAAACAAGCAAGACAGCAAAGCAATAAATAACAGGTGGTAGTTTTTCTCAAACCTCATGGTAAACAAAGTTTTAAGGAAGGATAAAGATATGGATTGATGTGAAGATATTTTTTCAATTATTATCATTATATTAGCAATAAATAAATTGTATGAACAACCCTGCAACCCAAAAAGACCAGCCGCAGAAAAATTTATTGGATGACGTGCTCGACACTGCCCAATATGATAAGAAAGTAAAACAGGCTCAAAACGCTTTATTCATTGTCACAGTAGTGTATCTTATAGGGGGCATAATACAAATATTTACGGACAACAGCGAGGAGTGGCTTATAAACCTCAGCATAATAGTGGTTATCGCCTTAATGTTTTTAGGCCTTGGTTTATGGTGTAAGTATAAACCCGTTGTTGCGCTTATTATAGCGCTTGTTTTATACCTTGGCATATTTATTTTAACAGCAGTCGCAAACCCGGCATCAATATTTAGGGGCCTTTATTTTAAGGCAATTATTGTAGTGCTTTTAATTAAAGGAATTATAGCCGCCAACGATGCACAGCAAATAAAAAAACTAGGCAAATAAAGAATTCAAAATAGGCCCAGAAATTCTATAACACAATCTTCGCAACACCTTTCCCCTTTTGGGGGAAAGGACGGGATAGTGGGCCGGGCTCAATACTTAAACACCTTGCCACCCGCCATCACCTCCTGTGTGGCATCATCAAACGTAACCTTTTGCCCGGTGCGGTAGGCAGCATTTGTCATTATAACAGCTATCGCGTGGTTATACCCGGCTTCAATAGGCGCATTGGGCTGTTTACGGCTGCGTACGCACTCCATCCAGTTGCGTACATGCGCTGTTGTTAGCGCATCGCCACCAGTATTGGCGCCGGTTGAAACAGGTGGGGCCATATCGCTTAGCGACAGGCTTGGCAATAGGTTTTCTTTCATCCCCATCGGTTTCGCATATTTATCCTCAAGGCCGCCGGTTGAATTTATTTTGTTGGTATCAAGGTTTAGCATTCCTCCGTTAGAGTAATAAATTTCCTTTACATCGTCCGCGGCATTTGTTTGGCGCGATTTAAACAGCACCTGGAAACCGCTGCTCATATCATCCAGTGGGCCATAATCAAAAACAGCCGTCATCGTGTCGGCATTCTTTCTGCCATCTTTCCATAAATAAATGCCGCCGTTAACCGCTACGCTGCGCGGGTGTGGCAGGCCGCTGAACCAATGCACAGTATCTATCTGGTGGCTCATCCATTGGCCCGGTATGCCCGATGAATAAGGCCAGAACAAACGAAACTCCAGGTAATGCCTTGGGTCAAATGCCTCATAAGGCCTGTTTATTAAATAACGTTTCCAGTCGGTATCTTCTTCTTTTAATTTGGCAACAAGCTCAGGCCTGCGCCAGCGGCCCGGCTGGTTTACATTCCATGTAAGCTCCACCATAACTATTGGGCCAAACTTGCCAGATTGTATAAAGTCGCGCGCTGCAAAATAATTAGGCCCGCTCCTGCGCTGGCTGCCTATTTGCACAATGCGGTTACTTTCCTTCACGGTTTTTTAACACCATGCGTGCATCTTCCATTGTTTCGGCAAGGGGCTTTTCGCAATATACATCGCGCCCTGCTTTAACAGCCTCAGTGCAATGGTAAGCATGCTGAAAATCAGCCGTACTCACAAACACCGCGTCAACATCTTTTATGTTGTACAACTCATCATTATTCATGCAGGCTTTTATATCATGGTCAAGCTTTCCTTTTAAGTAAGCCTGCCCTGCCTCACGCTTATATTTCCATATATCACTCACAGCAATTATATCAAAATTCAATTCTTTGTTCGATGCCAGGAACGATGGTATATGTGCATCCTTATGCCTGTCGCTAAAACCAACCACCCCTACATTCACGCGGTCATTTGCCCCAATAATGCGCCTGTAGCTTGTAGCGCTCATACCTAATGCGCTTATATAAGTTGCTGCACCCGTTAACGCTGTTTGTTTAATAAATTGCCTGCGTGATGATTGCTGTTGCATGTTAGTGCTTTTAAAATATTATTGGTTTGTAAGCTTCAGTATTTTATGGTCCCGCCTTGGGCGGGATTGCGTCGCACACTTGTGCTGCAAAAGGCAAATCGTCATTTTTAATGACAAACTTTTACTAAACTACAATATTTTTTTTTGTAATTTTACAATGCAATGGAAAAAGTAATTAAAATAGAAAAAGCACTTAATTCAAAAGGTGCTCATATCTTCAAAAAAATGCTTGAAGATAAAAAAGCTATTCATAAACATTTGCAAAACGGTGGCAGCCTTGCTGATTTAAAAGATAAATATAATTTTCTTGACCCCTTATCCATTTACAAAACTCACTGAGCTTTCTTTTGAGTTTAAAACAGGCCAGGGTATTACTTATTTGGCCTACTTTATCGGGTACGCATATATGTTTCATGACTATCCTCAATTCTCAAATGATATTTTCACGTTTAACCTCGACCGATGACCGGCATTTGGCGAGGAAACGAAAATTTGATTTTTGGTTCTGGAGATTTAACGACGGTACCATATTGAAAGAAGATGGCATTGCGGTTATTGAAGGTGTTGAAATATATAATTCATTGTTACTTCATAAAACTAACCCCCACCTTCCAATAATTCTTGAGGCATTCAGGCAACTCAACAGCCGGGCTGGAGAAAAATGAGCATCATAATATTTTTTTACAGCTTGACATTGTATAAAACTCAAAAAATGATCCCCGGCCTTTCCGTATATAAACTGCTCAGGTAAAGCGAATTTTATAAGAGCGTTTCAACTTGCATGCATAATTCAACCGCTATCCCGCATTTTTCTTTTCCCACCCTTTAGGGCTGGGGTAACACTTTAATCTTAAGGCTTCTGTAGCTAACCTCATTGCCATGGTCCTGCAGCAAAATATGCCCTTCGTGCCACAAGCCAAAGTTTGGCCAAACCTTGTACTTGCTTATGGCAACAGCATCTAAAAATTCTTTGCTGCCTTTTTCGTATTCTAAAACCTTATAACCGTTAAGCCAATGTTCTACGTGGTTGTTAGGGTACACCAGTATGCGCCCGTGGTTCCACTCACCAATTTTCTTTAATGCCGCCGGAATATTTTTGCGTGGTATAAGGTCGTATAACGATGATAATGTTCTGTCGCCATTCAAACCAAGCTTGGCATCAGGGTGCAGGCTGTCGTCTAAAACCTGGTATTCAAGCCCAATACCGCTTTTGCCTTTACTGTCGTATGTCTCTTTCACAAAATATTTTACACCACTGTTTGCGCCGGGTGTAAGTTTAAAATCAAAATCAAGTTCAAATGCTGTGTATTCTTTTTCCGTTACAATATCTCCACCCAGCCCTTCTTCCTGCCCGTTTGATGAATGTATGGTTAAAGTGTTGTTCTCAATAGCCCAGCCCTTTTCAGGAAATGTTTGTTTGTAAATTCCGCGCCAGCCCGCAGTAGTTTTTCCATCCCACAACAATTGTACACCATTCTTTTTTTCCTGCTCGCTTAGGTTGTTGGGAATGTTATTTACAACGTAAATATTGGTTAGTGGCTTTGGCGTAAGCCCGGTTGTTTGTATGTGTATGTTTTTAAAATAAACATGGGCACCGGGGGTATTGGTAAGGTCGTGCACCTGCAGCCCGATAAACCCTTTTGAAGCCATATCATCCACCAGGTCAGCAGTAGCCACCCCGTTCACCCATGTGCGTATATGGCTGCCAATGCATTCAATATAAAACTTGTTCCATTCGCCTTGTTTATAAGCTTTTTGCGCAGGCGGATTATAAGTTAGCGGGTACAGCCAGCCCCTAAGGTTAACATCATGTATGCCGCCCGTCCATGCCCGTTCTGTTCCGTCAACCTCTACTTGATAACCATACACCTTGCCATTAATAAAATCTTCCTTACTCTCGCTTCTAACCTGTATGCCGCTGTTTGCGCTTGCATCCATTTTAATTTCCAGTTCAAGCGCAAAATCACCGTAACTTTTATCAGTCACTAAAAATGATGATGTGGTATTTGGCACCGTGGTGCCTTCAATCATACCATCCTTAACAGCAAAACTCGCATTGCCGGTTAAAACATGCCAGCCCGCAAGGTCCTTACCGTTAAATAATGATGTAGATTTTTGCGCTTGTACAAACTGTATACTAATGGCAACTAATACTAATGGCAATAAGCATTTTTTCATAGTAATAATGTTTAACAGCTTTGTTTGTATTTGTGCATGCAGCAAAGCTGTGCGGTAGAAGCGAAAATATATATAAAAAATAAATTATTAAATATTAATAACTCCGGTTAAAGTTATACATTAGTATCAACAGAAGCACATGTTATCGGTTAACCTGTAAAATTATCCAACAAATGGTTAATGCCTGCCTGCGTAAATACACTTTGTTTTTTGTTAGTAATATTTTTGCGGCATACGCGTTTGCACAAAATATTGTTGAGGTTAACAAAAGCGGCAACCAACAGGTAGTTACGGTTACGGTTAACGGCAAGCCATTTACCACGTTCATGTTTCCTGATTCTCTCGAAAAACCTGTTCTATATCCTATTTATGCTGCCGATGGGCAACTAATAACAAGGGGCTATCCTTTACAGCCCAGGCCGGGCGACCCGACGGACCATCCCCATCACATTGGTTTATGGTTTAACTACGAAAATGTAAACGGACTTGATTTTTGGAACAATTCGTTCGCTATCCCCGCAGAGAAAAAAAAGCAATACGGGTGGATACGTACCGATAATGTGCAAACCCAAAGCGGCAGCAAGGGCACGTTAACATATACGGCCCATTGGCACGATATAGAAAAGCATGTTTTATTAAATGAAGTTACCACGTTTGTTTTTAGCGGTGACGAGCATATCCGTATTATTGACCGCACTACCACTTTAACGGCTATGGATAAGATATTGTTTAAAGACGCTAAGGATGGTATGATGGGGCTGCGGGTGGCGCACGAACTGCAACTGCCCGATACTGCAACCAAAAAATTTACAGACAACAAAGGAAATGTTACAACTGTGCAGGGTAATGCGGCTGCAACAGGTAACTACATAACAAGCGAAGGTAAAACTGGCAACGCCGCCTGGGGTACGCGCGCGGGTTGGTGCATGCTGTACGGCAAAAAAGGAGAAGATACCATAAGCATTGCCAT
Organism: Bacteroidota bacterium; assembly: GCA_013285915.1. Taxonomy (GTDB): domain Bacteria; phylum Bacteroidota; class Bacteroidia; order Chitinophagales; family Chitinophagaceae; genus JABDFW01. Next base: position 42,917 of record JABDGS010000003.1, on the reverse strand, counting down.
AATTGACCATCCTTCTAATGTCGGCTACCCGGCTTACTGGCACGCACGGGATTATGGCTTATTTGCTGTAAACCCGCTGGGGCAAAAGATATTTAGCAATGGTAAGGAAACATTGAATTTTATACTTGAAAAAGGAAAGTCTGTAACTTTCAGGTATAGAATTGTTATACATTCGGGCAACTATCGATTGTCAGATGATGAAGTGTCAGGTTTGGCTGAAACCTTTAGAAAAATGCAATGATGTTGCTAAATATAGCATGAATATTGAGTGATAGCATTCGAAATGACAGAGGAAGGAGAAAAATTAATGACGTAACGTCAGTATTTTGCATAGGGTATTTGTTTTGCTGCAATTATTATAACATAAACAATCAAAGAAATGAAAACGTCCACACTGGTATTAATTATAATAGGTGCACTTGTATTGATTATAGGTGGTTGCGGTTGCGGGCAATATAATGGCCTGGTGACAGCAGATCAAGGCGTAAAAACTGCATGGAGCAATGTTGAAACCAATTATCAACGCCGTACCGACTTGTATAGCAGTATTGTAAAAACAGTTTCTGCGTCCGCAAATTTTGAAAAATCGACCTTGACTGCAGTTATTGACGCAAGGTCAAAAGCAACATCTGTTAGAGTTGATGTCAACGATACGGCATCACTTGCAAGGTTCCAGGCTGCTCAGGCACAGTTGCAGGGGTCTTTCAGTCGTCTGATGGCGGTGTCTGAGTCATATCCAGACCTTAAAACTACAAAGGCATTCCAGGATTTTCAAACTGATATCGGAGGAACAGAAAATCGTATCAGCATTGCCCGCCGGGACTACAATACCGCGGTGCAGGATTATAACCTGAAGGTTAAGAGATTTCCAGGGAGCATATTCGCATCGATGTTCGGTTACCATGAAAAAGCTTTTTATAAAGCTGATGAAGGGGCTGAAAAAAACCCTGACATAAAATTTGATATTAAGTAAATAAACACATGCTTTCAATATTCAAAAAAAAGCCCCCGCAATTTTTTACTGCTGATGAGCAACAGCTCATTGTGCATGCAGTGCAGCAGGCTGAAAAGCAAACAAGCGGCGAAATAAGGGTATATGCTGAAAGCCATTGTGAATACATGGACGCGCTTGACCGTGCCAAGGAAATTTTTAACAACATACACATGGAAGCTACCGGACAGCGAAATGCAGTGCTGGTGTATGTTGCCTTAAAGGACAGGCAGTTGGCTGTGTATGCAGACGAAGGCATTTATACAAAAGCCGGCAAAGATTTTTGGAATAATGCCGTTAAAAAAATGCTGGCGCATTTTAATAAACAAAATTATGCCGCGGGTATTGCCACGGTGGTGAATGAGATAGGAGAGGCGCTGGCATTCCATTTTCCTTATGACGGCGCTACTGACAAAAATGAATTGCCTGATGATATTGTGTTTGGAAAATAATTTTTCTTTTGCCCCATGGGACTATACCGAATAACATGAAGCGTTTTTTATTAATTATAAGTTTGCTGCTGGTTGCAGCAAATATATTTGCACAAAAGGTTGAATTGTTGCCACCACCTAACCCGCCGCGGTTGGTGAATGATGTGGCAAACCTGCTGTCATCATACGACAGGCAAACACTTGAAGATAAACTTGTAGGCCTTGATAACAATACATCAAACCAGATAGCAATTGTCACGCTGCCAACACTTGGTGACAATGACCTTGAGGATTACGGCAACAAATTATTCCGCAGTTGGGGCATTGGTGGAAAAAAGAACAACAATGGCATATTAATTTTAGTTGCCGTCGCAGAACACAAAGTACGTATTGAAATAGGCTATGGGCTTGAAGGTGCCATACCTGATGTTACAACCAGCGATATTATTGCAAACGACATTACGCCTGCATTTAAAAAGGGCAGTTATTATTCTGGTTTAAATAGTGCTGTTGATGATTTAGGAAAAGCCGCTACAGGTGAATATCATGTGCAGCGCGAAAGCAGGAATAACAAAGGAAGCGGTGGTGGCTCCATACTTGGCGTATTTATAGTACTGGCAATTATATTTATTATTATCGGCCGCGCGGGGCGCGGTGGACGCGGCGGCGGTGGCGGTGGTTTTATAGCAGGCGCAATACTTGGCAGCATGCTAAACAGCGGTGGCCGCAGTAATTGGGGTGGCGGCAGCAGCTGGGGCGGTGGCGGCGGCGGCGGCTTTGGTGGCTTCGGTGGTGGCAGCAGTGGTGGCGGCGGCGCAAGCGGGGGATGGTAAGTTTTTTAGGTTTGAATGTTTGAGTGTTTGATAGTTTGATTGTTCGCAGATTTACTCAACCTTAGAGTAAACTTACTTTATAATGTGAAGCAGCCAGGCATACTAAAAATATATCGTGCATTTAAATTTAAATTATAAACAGACTTTTCCCGCGGCGCTGAATCCCGTGTAATAATGACGGGGTAATAATCTTTGAATAAATTCAGGCACGAAATTAATGTGCGAATAGCAGAGCTCGTGAACAATCAAACTATCAAACATTCAAACACTCAAACCTGCTTCACAAATTTTTGGAACTTGAGAACCATTGAACAATCAAATTTTCAAACACTCAAACTTCAAACTAACCCTCAACAAACTATCCACATTTGTGTATAACAATTAACACCGCGTTTCCAACATAAAGCAGTAAATTGCTGTTAATTAATTGCACAGATAACAACATTAATTTACTTACTAAATTGAAGAGCATTGACAGAAACTATCATTAACCTTGACACCATCAATCCAATCGAATTCTTCGGTGTTAACAACAAAAAGCTTGACCTGTTAAAAAGAAAATTTCCGCTGTTAAAAATACTTTCAAGAGGCACACAAATAAAACTTAGCGGCGCACCGGAGCAAATTGAATCAGCCAAAGAAAAAATTGAACTTGTAATACAATATCTTGAACGGAACGGTGATTTGAGTGAAAATTATTTTGAGCAAATATTAGGCGGGGATGATGCAGAAACAATAGATAACTTTGTTGACCGCAACCCTAACGATATATTGGTATTTGGCCCAAATGGCAAAACAGTACGCGCAAGAACGGCCAATCAAAAAAGAATGGTGCAGGCTGTTGAGCGTAATGATATAGTATTTGCTGTTGGTCCGGCCGGTACAGGTAAAACCTACACGGCTGTAGCACTTGCGGTTAGGGCGCTTAAAAATAAACAGGTTAAAAAAATAATTCTTACCCGCCCTGCAGTTGAAGCCGGTGAAAGTCTTGGCTTTTTGCCAGGTGACCTGAAAGAAAAGATTGATCCCTACCTGCGGCCTTTGTATGATGCGCTGGATGATATGATACCTGCCGATAAGCTGGGCTACTATATGAGCACACGCACCATTGAAATTGCGCCGCTGGCATACATGCGTGGACGAACACTGGATAATGCCTTTATTATTTTGGATGAAGCGCAAAATGCCAACGACCTGCAGCTGAAAATGTTTTTAACACGTATTGGCGCCAATGCTAAAGCAATAATTACAGGCGACCCGACACAGGTTGACCTGCCAAAAAATCAACGCAGTGGCTTGGAGAAAGCTACGCGCATTCTGGCAAATATTGATGGTATAGCGCATATTGAACTGGATGAAGAGGATGTAGTAAGGCACAGGCTTGTAAAAGCAATCATTCGTGCGTACGAAAAGGAGCACCACAACGAAAACCCAACATCAAATTACCTGGTAAAAAAAGCATAATATAGAAAAACCTGTAATTATGGTAAAAGCAGTCTCGTGGCTGCTTTTTTTATTGCAGGTAAGCGACTGATGTTGATGCACATTCTTTATACATAAGGAATATCTTTGCCTAAATAAGCTAAATGAAAATATCGCTCTTGTTTGCCTGCCTGTTGTTTGCTGCGTTTAGTTGTAATGGTATCTCCGGCTCACCTAAAGACTCGCTCTCAAAGTTTCTTACCGCTATGCAGAACAGTAACTATGAAGAAGCTAAAAAATATGCTACCGACGACAGCCAGTCTTTTCTTGACATGTTAAATAAGAACGGCAGGCCATCAGATAATGTGTACAATGGTAAAACATTCGAAATAATGAATGCTGAAACAACCGGCAATGATGCAAAAGTGGAAGTGAGATTTTCTTCCAGCACCCCGGTTTATTTTCATCTTAAAAGTGAGCATAGTGAATGGAAGGTGAAGTTTAATTTAAACTCGCTGATGGAAATGGTTAAGGACCTGATAAAAAAAGAAGGGATAGATATAGATAAAGAAGTAAATAAGGCGATTGATTCAATCAAAATAAACGTTGATTCCCTGCCTTGAACAAAACTGGTCAATAGGGGCGTGGTTTATTTTTATATTTTTACACAGTTAGTTTATATTTGATTGGTATTCCCGTTATAAATGAAGGCTGTTTATCTACTTATACTGGCATTGGCTTTTTTTGCATGTAGTGGCGGCAATAATGATTACCCCAGGGCAGATAATGCTTTTGATGCAGGCCGTGAATTTATTGATGGCTGCCTGAAAGGCGATTTTAAAAGGGCGTCTTTTTATATGCTTGATGACGGTGAAAATAATAAAGACCTGCAGCAAATAAAGGCAATCTATCAGCAGAAAACACAGGAGCAAAAGCAAAATTATTATGGGGCCTCGATCATTGTTAACGAGGATGCAGCGGTAAGCGATTCTGTACACGTTATAAATTATATGAACTCTTTCGATAAAATTGCTCGAAAAGTAAAGGTGGTATTGCAAAGTGGGGGCTGGAAGGTTGATTTTAAATACACATTCAACGGAAACTTATAGTAAATGCTTAGGAATTTTATTTTGGTAGGGCTTGGCGGCATGGTTGGTTCTGTACTAAGATATCTTGCAGCCGTGCTTATAAAACACCCGTCATTTCCTTTATCAACGTTTATTGTAAATTTTGCGGGCAGTTTTATAATAGCCGCGGTGCTGGGTATTTCGTTAAAAAACCAGGTGTTCGATCAAAACTGGCGGGTATTTCTTACAACCGGTGTTTGCGGAGGGTTTACAACATTTTCAACTTTTTCTGTTGAAAGCTTTCAATTGCTGCAACAGCAGCGTTACGCTACCTTTGCCCTGTATATAGGGTTAAGTTTGGTGGCAGGTATTGCGGCGGTTTTTTCAGGTTTTTGGCTAACTACACATTTAAAATAATATCTTATGACTACAACAGTTTTACATCCATGGCATGGCGCACATTACGGAGATAAGGCACCAAGAGTTGTAAATGCGGTTATTGAAATTCCGCAGGGGTCGCGTGCCAAGTACGAAATTGACAAGCCCACCGGGCTGCTAAAGCTTGACAGGGTAATTTACTCTTCATTCTACTATCCAACCAACTATGGTTTTATACCCCAAACTTATGGGGATGATAAAGATCCCCTGGATATACTGGTAATCTCAAGCCTTAGCATACAACCACTTTGCCTTGTTGAAGCTAAAATAATAGGTGTAATGCAGATGATTGATGGCGGCGATGCGGACGATAAAATAATTGCCGTAGCTAACCACGACCCTTCAATTAACTATATCAATAATATCGAAGAGCTGCCCAAACACTTTTTTAGTGAGCTTCGTCATTTTTTTGAAGAATATAAAAGGCTGGAAAATAAAAGTGTGCAGGTGGAAGAATTTGGCGATAAAAGTATGGCTTTGCATATTGTTGAGGAGGCAATAAAGCTGTATACCGAAACATTTAAAAAATAGGGTATGGCACTTAACACAGTACTCATATTGCTGTTGGTAGGTCTTATTTCAGGTGTGCTAAGTGGTCTTATAGGTGTAGGCGGTGGAATTATTATTGTTCCGGCGCTTATACTAATTTTGGGCTATTCGCAACAACAGGCACAGGGCACATCCCTTGGGTTGTTGTTGCTGCCGGTTGGTGTGTTGGCAGTGATGAATTATTATAAAAAGGGGTATATAGACGTTAGGGTGGTGCTTATTATGTCGGCGGCATTTATTGTCGGCGGGTGGCTTGGCAGCAAAATAGCGCTCAATATTTCACAAACGGCCCTCAAACGGGTTTTCGCGGTTATACTGGTGGCAATAGCAGCAAAAATGCTGTTTGTTGATAAATAAATTACTTCCTTTGTATTAAGGCAAGCCTTATTTTTGCGCAAAATATAGTTAGATGGAACCTAAAAAATCTCTCGGCAAATATTGGTTTTGGTTTGTTATTTGGACAATTATAATGGTAATGCTGTTAATTTCTGATTACCGCCAGTATTTTTGGCTTGCATTGCCGGGTGTTTGCACCCATTTCGCCAAAGCAATGGATATTATTGATGCTGATGTAAAAGCAAAATAGAATAATTCTTATTATAGATAAAGGGAACAGGGCTTTGGGCTTTGTTCCCTTTTTATTTTGGCAAGTACTGAAAGGCGCTCACTCCGGGTTCTCAAATCTTCCTGCACTAAAACTACATGTACATTTATCAATTTAAAAAACTCTGTAAAACTTCGTCCAAAGGTCAATGGCAGCCTGTGTTCAAAAACGAGGAAGCGAAACGGTTGTATAAAAGTGCTTCGCGCAAAAAAGCACAGAATATTGTTTACATCTCCATTTCAAGCAAAGCATAGCTAAGTGTTTTGCCGTGTGCATCCAATCTTAACGAGGTTGTTACGCCTCCGCCTAATGCCTGCTTACAAACAAATAACAGTGAAGAAATATTTGGCAGCTCATAACGTATTATTTCTCCTTTTACAATTTGCGATAGATGTGTTTTAACCTTATCAGCAGTTACGGCATTGCATAACAAACTATAGTCCTCTTCTTTGTAAGGAATAAGGGATAGTGTAAGCGTATCGCCTTTATCCCCTGCGCGGCTGTGTGCTATATCGTAGAGTTTCATATTAGCTATGAATTACTGTAACTGATGGTGAAACTAGTTTGCGGTCAATCAATGTTGAAACAATGCCAATTACTTCTGTTACATATTTTCTTACTCCCCCGCCACCTGCCGGGCCATTGGTATAAAGCGCTTCAACTTCTTCACCAACAAGTGCTGCAAATTCAGGTGTAGTTGCTTTTGCGGCCACACGCAGGCGAACCTCATAGGGCTTTGCATCATTATTGAAACTTGTTTGGTGTACAGACGTGCAACCCATGTAATCAATCTTTACATCATCCACTTGCCCTTGCAGCCTTTCACAAATAATCCCTCCGGCTAATTGCGCGCGCGCCAGTGCATTACTTCCAGCATACGAAATCTCACCTTCACCAAGATGATGCGATTGATAACCTACGCTTACTTTATACGTCGCCGGTTTTTGCTGTCCGCCACCGCCGGTTATGCTTACTATATTTTCGCCATACTGTTTTAAATGTACCGTAGTAAAATCGGCCACAACATCAGGGGTGTAATATTCATAAGGGTTTACAACTTCATACAGCAATTGTTCCTTCGCTGTTTGTAAATTGATGGTGCCGCCTGTGCCGTCAACTTTGCCGATATGTGCTGTGCCGTCTGCATGCACATCGGCAAAAGGGTGGCCGAGGCTTGCCATATTGGGTACGTCCTTTTTTCCCGGGTCTGCGAAGTAACCACCGGTGATTTGCCCCGCACATTCAAGCAAGTGACCTGTTACAGTGCCCTTCCCTAAAATATCAAAATCATTCTTGTTCCACCCAAATTCAAATACCATTGGAGCGAGGAATAACGATGGGTCGGCAACCCTGCCGGTTATGATGATATTAGCATTTGTTTGTAAGGCTGGTATAATGGCATCAATACCCAAATATGCGTTTGCTGAAATGATATTGCCAAAACCTGCAATGGGAGTATTCGTTTCCAGTGCCGCCGCATTTATATCAATCTTATCCAAAACCTCATCACCTGTAACTGCTGCTACGGTTACACTTATGTTTAGTGAATGCGCAATGCTAATGATGGCCTTAGCCGCTGCAAGCGGGTTAGCTGCACCCATGTTGGTTATTAAGCGAACATTGTTTTTTATTAATAATGGCAGCAATAGTTTTATCCTTCGTTCAAGTAACGGATCATAACCTTTGTTTGCATCCTGTAGTTTTCTTTTTTGCGCGAGTGCTATGGTACGTTCGGCAAGGCATTCGAGCACCAAATAATCAAGCCCACCTTTCTCAACAAGAACAAGTGCAGGCTCTAACCTGTCGCCTGAAAAACCAGCGCCGCAACCTATGCGTATTTTATTTTTCATATATGAATAGCTCCCGTTAAAACCGCGATAACCGTCATAACTATTGTAGTGCCAAATGCCCACTTAAAGGTAAACTTCTGATGGTCTGCCAATTCAACTTCCGATAGCCCGATAAGGACAAAAGTAGATGCAGTTAACGGGCTTATGGGAAAACCCACCGTCATTTGCCCGGTAATGGCTGCGCGGCCCACCTCAATAGCCTGCAAACCATAATGCGTTGCCGCTGTTTTTAATACAGGCAGCACACCAAAATAATATGCATCAGGTGTAAACACAAGGCTTAAAGGCGTGCTCGTAACAGCAACCCCAACGGGCAAATAACCCGCATGCTGTTGTGGTATAAGTGACACAAACGCCGAAGCCATGGCATCAATCATTTTAGTGCCGGCCAATATGCCCGAAAAAATGCCCGCTGCAAAAATGATAACGGAAACAGAGAAGGCATTAGCGGCATGCTCCGCAAGCCTCTTCTTTTGTTCGCTTTGCGTTGGATAATTTATTAATAACGCTATTGAAAAACCCGTGATAAAAAGTACCGCAGGCGGCAGCAAAGCCATTATAAGGGATGCAACAAGGACTACAGTAAAAATAACGTTTAGCAAAAAAAGCTTCGGACGGCGTATGTTTTTTTGTTTGTCAGAAAGTTCCTGTTGATAATTATAATCAAGCGTAATAATGCCAATCCGTTTACGCTCCTTTTTACCCAGCCAAAATGCAACTGCCAATACCCATACTATGCCCCCAATCATAGATGGCAGCATGGGCACTAATAAACCTTTCGCATCTGTATGCATTACATTCATGGCGCGGGCCATCGTACCACTCCACGGCACCAGGTGCATTACACCAGCACTCAACGCAACAATGCATGGCAGTATTAGCCTGTTCATGCCCATTTTTTTGTACACCGGCAGCAATGCTGAAATGGTTATCATAAACGTAGCGGTGCCGTCTCCATCAAGGTGCACTATCATAGTTAATACCGCCGTTGCTATGGTTATTTTTAAAGGGTCGCCCTTTACTATTCGTATAATACCCGCAATTACAGGATCGAATAATCCCGTATCAATCATAACCGCAAAATACAGCACGGCAAATATCAGCATAATGCCGGTAGGTGCTACCTGCTTTACACCGGCTATCATCATGTCTCCTAACTCCTTCACGCCAAAGCCTCCAATAAGTGCAAATACAATAGGGACGATTATTAGAGAGAGCAGCACCGATAGTCGCTTTGTTAATATAAGCAGTAAAAAAACAATGATGGTTGCAAAGCCCAAAAATGTAAGCATGGATGAACTGTTTTTTATGATGCGTTATGCAGGTATTTATAAAACAGCCACACCATTGGCCTTTAATACTTTTGAGAAAAACAGTAAATGATAAGGCAACGAGTTTTGCCAATACTCCCAGGCATGTGTACCAGGCCTCTCAGAATAATCGTGGGGAGTTTTATTGGCCATCAGCCTTTTATGCAGCTCACGGTTAGGCTCAATTAAAAAGTCATCTACGCCGCAATCAAAAATAATTTTTGTGCCATTGGCCTTTAATGTATCAGCCATGTTAAGCACACTCTTTGCGGCAAACAGCGCCGCGTTTTGCTCCATTGGGCCAAGCTTTTTTTCAAACTCCTTTTTAATGCCTGCCGCCCTGGTTGCATCTGTTTTCCAGCCTTCCATGTCGGGGTTCATCGCGCCGCTCATGCTGCCTGCTGCACCATATATATCAGGGTGCCGCGCCGCTAAATACAATGCCCCATAGCCACCCATTGACAGGCCGGTGATAGCCCTGCCTTTGTTACTGCGCACCGTGCGGTACTTTGCGTCAATAGCCATAACAACATCCTGCGTTATATAGCTTTCAAACTGGCTGGCTGCATCAACAGGGCTATCCCAATAATAACTGAATACTTCTCCTTCAGGCATTACTATAATGATGTTGTATTGGTCTGCCAGGTTCTTCACAAGCATATTATCTGGTGTCTTTCTCAGCCAGTCATCAAAATGGCCATAGCCGCCATGCAATAAATACAGCACGGGGTAATTGTTGTTATTTTTTGTGTAGCTATCGGGCAGTACAATAGCCGCCTTATAGGTTTTGGCCATGGGTTCACTGCGTATAGAGATTGTATCTGTACTAGCGGCATTGCAAAGCAGCCCTTGTAAAACACTGGTGATTGCAATTAATAAGCGTAAGATTTTCATGCATTGTTTATTTTGATTGTAAAACGGTGCTTTTTTCTGCTGCAGCAATAATATTAGCTGCATCTTCAGGCGATAGCAAACCTTGTGTTACAAGACTATTTGCGGCTTTGGTTACCGCAGCTACATAACCCCCATGTGTTTGATATCTTTCTTCAAGTGATAACCTTGGATCGTTGGTTGCTATTCGTTCTGCTTTTGTAGTTTTAAAAGGTATGAACATACCGTTAAGCCCGTTAAGGTCACCCTGGCCATAGCCCTCTTTCCGTAACGACCAACCTGTATATGTACCTAAAGGCGCCTGTAAAGTAGCACTGCGTATGCCGCCAATTTCATTGCCGTCTGCGTCAACTTTTGGCACAAGTACACGGTAGTATTTATCCTTTATAACCGTTGGTGGCTCTTGTAAAATACCGGTAACCATTTTTGTATTATATGCCGGCCCAAAATCAATCAGGGGTCCATCATTAGCGTTGCCGTTAAATAGCACACCCGGTATACCTTGCCAGCCCATTGAAGTTTTGTCGTGCTTTACCAGCGTGCCTTTAGCTATCGTAGGATAAATACTGGCAGGTGGCTGTTTGCCATCCATAACCCAATGCTCCAGTGCAATAATCAATGCCCGCAGGTAAGGTGTGTAGGAATTGCCGTTTGTTGTAAACCCGCTAACCTTGTCAGCCATTTCAACCGGGCCATGTTGCGTGCTGTTAAAAAGATATACCCGCACATTGGATGGAATTGCAATGTCCTTAGTACTGTAAGAATTAGTGGTGCGCAGTGATGCGCGCAGTTGCCAGTATTCAGAGGAACTGAATGTTTGTACTATTTTAGGCGCTGTGCTTGTTTTAATGCATTTTTCCAATATACCGCCATGAATGCCCGATATAGGCTCATAGGTATTGTCCCATGTAAAGGGCGGCTCGTTGCTGGGAAACAGGTGATCTTCCCGTTGTATGCCGCCACCACCAGGCCTGCCGAAACGGATATTTAGTGATATACGGCGGGTGCCAATATGATCGTTCACCCCTTCAAAAACAATCCTGTGGTTTTCATCTTCATTAAAACCAAGCTGTAAAAATGTGCGGGTAAAATTGCCGCATTGCGAAATACCCTGCATAATGGCAGCTTTCACGGGTACAGATTTATCTGTAGTTGTTGTAAGGGGATTAGGGTTGCCCGCACCATCTTTTACTTGGTGGCGCATGAAAGAAGCTAAATCTCTTATTGCCGCAAAACCCAGCCCCATCACCAGGGGATTTTTACCGGTATATATAAGCTCGTAGATATAATTAGGATCAAAGCCACCCTTCACTGATACTTTTGTGGTATTTGGTATTCCCGGAAAATCAGCGGTGGTGCAGTCCGCAAAAGCCCAGTCGTTGTTAGGTATAGCAATTCTTTCATCAGCCTCGTGCACTCGTTTTGATAATACAAGCCCGGTATTGTTTGTGGTTACTGTTTCGTATACATGGTGCGTTGCACCATTAAAATAGCCGCTGCTTAATACAAGCGTTTTGGTGGGTTCGTTCACTTCGTACTCCACCCTTATTTTGCCGGTTATTTCCCGGCCATTGTCAGTTGCAACAGGCACGTTTATTGTCAACCGGTTGTTCCCGGCAATAATATCTCCCTGCCAGGCTGCCCATAAATATATATAACCCCGCTTTAAAAGTGCTGTATCTGCAGGAAAAACATTGCCGCGGTTTGGCAGGCTTATAAATAAAAGTTTGTTGCTTTTGCTTATATCTACAGGGCGCAATAAAATAAATTCGGTAACATATTCAACCATGCCATGGGCATTGCGGGGTGCAAGTTTAATATCCTGTATAATAGTATCCAGCGCATTGTTTGGGTCAACCTCGCCGTAGGCTTTACCAAATATTCTTTCATATTGGCCTGCGGCCCCATAAACCATGCCGCTGTTATAAGGCGATTCAACTTTGGTAATTTCAATCCTTGTAACATGTGCCCGCGCACTAAAAAACAGCAAAATAAAAAGGCAGGCAACCGGGCCAGTTTGTAAACATTTAGGCATTTTCATACAGCAGTAATTTAGAGGGCCGAAACAAATTTACAGTAAGTAGCTGCCTGCTATTATTTTTGCTTGTGCGGAATAGTATATAAATTCATTGCGCTGTTTCGGAAACATTCCCGAAACAATAAAATGGCGTTAATAAAAGGCAATACCAGCAATATGAAGCTTAAAACCGGGAAAGATGAAATTGTTTACCTGCTGGCGAAAGTAATTGCCCGGTACGAAGCCGATACCGGACAAGGTATTAAGTTAAACACCAACCGCAAGAACTATGAAGATCTCGCCCGCGTGCTAAGTGAAATAAGCAACCGTTTACCTGAAACGAGCGAAACCCTGGGCCATGATAATTACCCACCCGACGAAAATAAAAACAACACTGAATACCCCTTACATAAATATGATATAACCGGCGGCCAGGTAAAAGATGCCATTAATGGAATAGTAAGTAAGCCAAGACCGTTTTTGGTGGATGCCTGTTATATATACTTATTTGGAATGGGTAGAAAAGCATTTGCTAAAAAACCAACTGACCCAAACCTGCTTGATGAAACTGTTCCTGTTGTTGTTGAAAATACAAAACAGGAAATGAAACCTGCAGTTGCTGCCAAAGGAAGGCGGTATTTGCTCGCAGGCTTTATAGTAGTTTTTATTGTTATGGTGGTGGCGTTATTTAACTGGCTTGCAGTAAAAAAGCAGCTTGACACAACAAAACAGGATTTAGGCATTGTTCCCTATAAAGTATCGCCCGCTGAAATTGACAGCCTTGCGGGTATATGGCTTTGCTATACTGGTTCGCCACAAGCAAGAAGTTATGACCCCGGGCGTTATCATAAAATAGTATCAAACATTACGGATGTGAAATACAAAGACGGCTATTTTACCTTTAAACGGTACGGCTCTAATTTCGATCATATTGGTTATATGCAGTACGAGTCGCCCTGGCTGGTTTCAATCCATTCTCGTGTGGAGAATGGCAAAGACAGCATTGAATCGCCCAAACTTTCTTTAATGCGGCTGGGTGAACAAAAGCAATTGGTCAGCGTAATTTCAGCCTCCTGGAATTTTGACGAGGGGAATAAAAACCGCATTATCGGCATACGCGAGGTATTTATAAAACAAGGCAGTGGCGGGCAAGTAGAAGAAGTTATCAATACGCCTGAAAATGCTGGCTGTAGTTGCAAAATTATTAAATGGCATAAAACGGATGGTGCTACACAAACATTTTATTTAAAGAATGAACTATTAGATACTATTAGGGATGAAAGATTGAAAAGCCTGCTTGATGAAAAAAGTATTTTATTGCGTGAGCCCGCAGATGCCAATTTACTTTTAGGGGATAGCAGTGCCAAAGCGCAAAAATTTTAGTTTGTCATTATTGTATTAATAATAAAAGCCGGGCGTAACACCCGGCTTTTTGTTTAAGCAGAAAACAAATCATTATTGCGCCACCAAATCAAACAATTCTTTATCCATCTGAGGCATTACTGCGCATTGGTTATCAAAATGCATGGTTGCTGTATTTGTTGTGTTGTATGCTGGCCACTGTGGCAAACCTTTATGATTTGGATTACCCGTACGTGCAAAATTTATCCATGCCTTACTTACTTTATCGGCAAGTGCATAAGCTTCTTTTCCACCACCGGTCATTTCTTCACAATGTGCTATGTTGTTAAACACAAACGGCAATTCCATACAATGCACTGCTTTGTATTTGCCATCCATAACAGGCGATTGCCATGTAAACAGGTACACATAAACAGGTGCACCACCAGCCACCTGCGATTTTTGGTTGGCCTGTGATACGGCACCCGGGCGAAACATTACATCCACGTTGATCAGATCTACGGGCTTGGTATCGTTAGGGTAAGCTTTTTTAACGGCAGCCACATATGCATCAGCTTTGTCTTTACGCTGGTTTTTTATGTAGTCCATTACCTTGTCAAGCGATGCATCAGCCATGCCAAGTGTAGCAAATCCGCCGAACTCATTTTTCACCGTGCCGATCATCAGGGGCACATCTTTCGACAGATCAAATGCCTCTTTTGACGAAACCTGGTAAGGCAGATCTTCGCCATCAAGGCTTGGCCCCCAACCTAAACCAAAACCTGTAGGTGGGTGGCCTGCAGCCTTCATTTTGTCGGCAGTAATTTTAAGCGCTTTTCTGCCGGCTTCAACCAGTAACGGAAAGGGTACTCTTTGCAGGCTGTCAATATTGCTTGGGTCTATATTCAGTGCCTTCAAAACCTCAGCTGTTATTGATTGCGTAGTAGCTTTGTCAAGCATGTTTGTACGAAAAGCGCCGCTTTCGTTAATAGCTTTATGAAACAACCCCTTTGCAGATGGCATAGCCATAAGCGTGTTTACTTTAGCACCGCCGCCCGATTGCCCGAAAATAGTAACATTGTTAGGGTCGCCACCAAAATTGGCAATGTTTGCTTTAACCCACTCCAGTGCAGCTTTAATATCCAGGATGCTGTTGTTGGCCGAATGTTTGTATTTATCGCCGTAAGCAGAAAGGTCTAAATAACCAAGAACATTTAAACGGTGGTTGATTGACACTACAACCACATCACCTGTTTTTGCAAGGCTTTCGCCGTCGTAAGAAGGCAGCTCCTGTGATGAGCCTGCAGTAAAACCTCCGCCATGTATCCAGAACATCACGGGCCTTTTTTTGCCATCGTTAATGCCCGGTGTCCACACATTCAGCCGCATGCAGTCTTCGCTGGCATAACCCCAGCTGTGGTTAAATACAAATTCGCTTTCATCCTGCACACTTGTTGTTGGGGTTTCCAATAAAGCTACCGGCCCATAGGTCATACTGCTGCGTACACCCTGCCATGGCTTAGGTTTTTGTGCAGCTTCAAATCGTTTTGCTTCGGCATAAGGTATGCCCTTATAAGCATAGATAGTGTTGTGAATGTAGCCACGTACCTTACCGGCATCGGTATTGGTAACGGCAACATTTTCGCCCGTTTGTATTTGCGCAGAGGCAATTAAGCCTATACAAAGGGCCATTAAAAGGCAAGTCGTTAATTTCTTCATGATCGCGGTTGTTTTGCTGTTTTAAAAGTATAGTTAAGGTAAAATGAACAATATTCTCTAACGCTGGGGTGAGATGTTTATGACTTTAATTCACTCGCTCAGGCCTTAAAGATAATTCGAAATAAATAACTTTTATAAATAATCACTATCATTTTTAAGCTTTCATTGCGTAAACGTTACGCAATGCAAAAAATGTATAATTTCCGAAATTTTTCGGAAATTATTTTGTTGAAGACGCGATTATTTAAATGAGCTTTTTCAATTGAGGGAGCTATATTACCACCGTAAAAAGTCAGGCTTTGGAGAATGCTCTACAGAAAATACTTTTATCAAGGTGCCGCAGGGATTGAAAAAGTGCAAAAAGGATATGAAACCGCCTTTGAGTCCTTGAAAGAAAAGCTCTGTGAAGCTCCGTGTCCTGAATTACCCACCGACTGCCAATTTTTCCACTATCTTGCTCTTGGCAAATTATTTGCCTTTTTTAGTGGCTAACTATACTAAATATGGAAAATAAGGATTTTGATAAAAACGGGCAGGACAATGCAGCAGAAATGTCCGATTTAAACTTTAGCACTGACGAAAATGCAGCAGGCACCAGTTTTTTGGATGGTAATGTTGAGGAAGAAGGAGAAATTGAGAAACTGGAAGGGCAGTTAGCTGAACAAAAGGATAAATACCTGAGGTTAATGGCCGAATTTGACAATTTTCGCCGCCGTACAGCCAAGGAAAACCTTGAAATGCGCCAAACCGCCGGAAAAGAAGTAATTACCGGCCTGCTTGACGTGCTGGATGACAGCGAACGCGCTGAGAAGCAGTTACAAAAAACCGATGATATTGAACAGGTAAGGGAAGGGGTTAAACTGGTATTTGATAAATTTCGTAAAAGCCTGCACTCCAGGGGTTTGAAAGCAATGGAGAGCATAAATACGCCTTTTGATGTTGAAAAGCATGAGGCAATTACAGAAATACCGGCCCCCAACGATGCGTTAAAAGGTAAAGTGCTGGATGAAGTGCAAAAAGGCTACTACCTAAACGACAAGATAATACGCTTTGCAAAAGTGGTAGTAGGTAAATAATATTTTTTACGAAGCATCGCAGGGTGCATAAATAAACTCCCCGTCAGGGGCAAGGTTTTCAATGAAAAGAGACTATTACGAAATTTTGGGAGTGTCCAAAACCGCATCTGCTGATGAAATAAAAAAGGCATACCGCAAAGTGGCTATGCAATTTCACCCTGACCGTAATCCCGGCGACAAAGCGGCTGAAGATAAATTTAAGGAAGCGGCCGAAGCTTATGAAGTGTTGAGTGATGCTGACAAGCGCGCAAAGTACGACCGGTTTGGCCACCAGGCCTTTGGCCCCGGCACAAGCAGCGGCACTGGTAATATGGATGATATATTCAGCCAGTTTGGGGATATTTTTGGAGATGATATTTTCGGAAGCTTTTTTGGCGGTGGTGGAAGGCGTGGTGGTAGTGCAGGTGGAAGAGCAAGAGGTGTGCGTGGCAGCAACTTAAGGGTTAAAATAAAACTTACTTATGAGGAGATAGCAAAAGGTGTTACAAAAAATATTAAAGTAAAAAAATATGTTGGCTGCAATACCTGCGGCGGCAGCGGTGCTAAAGACAAAGGCAGCGTACAAACCTGCAATACCTGTGGTGGTAGCGGCCAGGTGCGTAAGGTAACAAACACATTTTTGGGGCAAATGCAAACAGTAACAACCTGCCCAACCTGTAATGGTGAGGGTACAACTATTACCGCAAAATGTGGCAATTGTAAAGGTGAAGGAAGGGTATTTGGTGAAGAGACTATAAATGTTGATATACCCGCCGGCGTTGGCGAAGGCATGCAGTTAAGCATGGGTGGCAAGGGAAATATGGGTGAACGTGGCGGCGCACCGGGTGACCTGATAATTTTAATTGAGGAAGAACCACATAAAGAACTGCAGCGCGACGGGTTGAATGTAGCTTTTGAGCTGCACCTTACTTTTTCTGAAATTGCTTTTGGAACCAATGTTGAAGTGCCTACAATTGACGGCAGGGCGAAAATTAAAATTCCGCCCGGTACACAAAGCGGCAAAATATTCAGGTTAAAGGGCAAAGGCTTTCCTGAAGTAAATGGCTATCACCGCGGCGACCAATTGATACATGTAAATGCCTGGACACCCCAAAACCTTACCAGCGAGGAAAAGGATATGCTGGAAAAACTTCATCACAGCCCTAATTTTAAACCGCAGCCCGGAAAAAGCGAAAAAAGCTTTTTTGAGAAGGTGAAAGAAGTGTTTTCATAGAAATAAGAAAAGTGAATAAGTGCTCTACTCTATAAATAAACCCCGGGCGTGTCAAAAACGCCCGGGGTTTGCGTTTTTCGCCATCCGGCAATTGTTGTAGAATTTATTTTACAGGTAACTGCGTTTTATTAAATCTTTTACACTCAAATAAAACTGGCAAAGTTTTAGTGTTGTATAAACCATTAAAACACCATTTAAAACTTTTTTATGAGCATAAAATCATTCGCCAACGGGGTAGTAGTAGGGCTTATTTTAGGCGTATTATTTGCACCCGACAGCGGTAACGAAACCCGCAAAAAATTAGCAAAAAAAGCATCAGATGTTAAAGATGCTGCCTGTGACACCTACAACGATATTGCTGGTACAGTAGCAGACCAATATGGCCGGTTAAAAAACAAAGCGCAGGATATGATGGGGAAAGGTGAAAAACTATACGGTGATGTTAAGGAAGATACCACCAATATATTTGAATAACAGCACATCCATTATATAGCCTACAAGTGAAAACAGCTCTGTTACGCAGGGCTGTTTCCGTTTTCCGCGGTATTGGCTTCTCCAGGCGTATTTTTATAAAAACTTAAAGCACCGGTAGGGCATTTGTTAACTTGTTCAACAATTGCGTTGGTATCAGCACCCTGCATATTTATCCAGGGGTGTTTGTTAACATCAAAAACACCCGGTAAACCTGTTACGCAACGGCCGGAATGTTTGCACACATCAGGCTTCCAAACAACGGTTACCTCTCCGTTGGAATAGTTAATATGTTTTGGCGTATCACTATTATTATAAGTATAAGTGCGCACAACAATTTCTCCCTCCAATATTTTCGATACCGGGCAGGCTTTAGCTATATCAGTCAGCTTTTCGCGCTGTTCATCTGTTACTGGCTGTAAAAAATTTATATCACGGTCAATAACTGTAATTAACTTCTCATCTTTGGTTGTTTGATACATATTTGCCTTAACTGCAATGTGCGGTATATCCCAACCCTTCCGGTCAATATACATGCGCAAAGTAGCTAACGTACATGAGGCGTGAGCGGACAAAAGCAACGTATAGGGATCGGGGCCGGTATCTTGCCCGCCAGATTTAACGGGTTCATCAGAAACGAATTTGCCGTTTCGCCATTCAATGGTGCTCTGGTATTTTTGGGTGAAGATATTTCCCTCAACAGGGTTATCGAGCAAGTATTTTATCGCCATACCTCAATATTGTAGTTTATAAATGCGCTCTTAACATCCATGCCATTTTCTCGTGCTGCTCCATAAGCCCCGTAATATAGTCGCTTGTTCCTGCGTCGCCATATTCTGACGCAAATGGGTTAATATTCTCCCTTATAAAAATAATAATGCTTTCATGGTCACCCACCAGTTCTTTAATAAAACCGGCGCTGGTATTATCCCCGCCAGTTTTTTCACTAAGGTGTGTTAATTGTAAAAACGCCTGCAGCGTTGCCGGCGAATAATGACCCAGCATACGAATGCGTTCAGCCACGCCATCCATTATATCATCCAATGCCTCATACTGTGCTTCAAAAAACAGGTGCATGCTGTGAAAATCCGGCCCTTCAATATTCCAGTGCGCGTTGCGCGTTTTGGTGTAGAGCACAAATTCATCGGCCAATAATTTTGAAAGTGACTTAGTAACCGCAAGCTTGTTAGTTTCAGATATACCTATTGAGGTGTTCATGGTTTTTTTGTTTTTATTTTTAATTTGTATGCAGCAATCCATCAAATTATGGCAGGTAAAGGTAAAAGAAAATTTTTGCTTAAAACTTAAACAAATATTATTAATGCAAAGGTGATAAAATACCTTTTTAGCTGTAATAATAGTTTCTTTGCAGCTATATGCGGGCAGCTTTATTGCGGTTGCATGCAGCCGTTTTTATTTGGGGTTTTACTGGCGTATTGGGCAGGGCCATTACATTAAACGGCACGTTGCTGGTTTGGTGGCGCATGTGTATTACCGCCGTGTCGTTGTGGATATTATTTTACTTTACCGGGCACATAAAAAAAATTGCATTTCGCGACTTTTTAAAAATTGGCTTTATAGGGTTTGTTTTAGCCTTGCATTGGGTGTTTTTTTACAGCAGTATCAAATACGCCAATGTATCTATCGCTTTAACCTGCCTTTCTACTACAGGATTATTTTCTGCCCTTATTGAACCCTTGTTTTTTAGAAGAAGGGTTGATATGCAGGAAATATTTCTTGGCTTGTTTGCGCTGGGCGGTATAACACTTATTTATTTCTACAACCTGCATTTTTCAATAGGTATTTACCTGGGCCTTATTTCATCTGTAGCAACTGTGGTAGCCTCTGTATTA
Organism: Bacteroidota bacterium; assembly: GCA_013285915.1. Lineage (GTDB taxonomy): Bacteria > Bacteroidota > Bacteroidia > Chitinophagales > Chitinophagaceae > JABDFW01. The sequence continues at coordinate 22,841 of JABDGS010000003.1, read as the reverse complement.
AACAAAAAAATTGTGTCGGGTTACCAGCCCATGGATATAACACTGTACCAGCTAACGGGCGGTTTTTTGGGATTAACATTGTTAATGCCTCTGTACAATTATATGTTTCCCGCCCCCCCTTTAATACCACATGGCCTGGACTGGCTATGGCTTATAATACTAAGCTGGTGCTGCACCATATTTACATTTATATTGTACATAGGTGCATTAAAAAAGGTTAGCGCATTTACCGCTAACCTTTTGCTTACGCTTGAGCCTGTATATGGTATTATACTGGCCTTTTTATTATATAGCGAGAATAAAGAATTGCACAGCAATTTTTATATTGGCCTCGGTCTTATTTTTTGCGCTGTGCTGCTGCAAATGCTGCGTATTGCAAAACAGCAAAAGGCCACCAAAAAAATTGCCGTTCCCGACATGCCTTAATGCAATTTGTAAGCAACTATACCATTTTTAAAAAAGGTAGGCACATATACAATTTTATTTACTGCATCATAACCAATATCGGCGGTGTTCATTTTTATTGAACGTGTGTCAAGTAACTGTTGCTTGCTGCCGTCAGATTTTACATAATAGATCACACCGTTCCAGCTTGATACTAAAAATTCACCCGGCACCACCTGCTCAATGCCATCGGTTGAGTTATCGAGGCCGGTTGCAATATTTGTTGTTTGGCCCTGTGCGTTGGCTTTAACCACTGTGCCAGATGATAGCACATACAGATCGGTACCCAACGCCAGCACGCCATTAGCGCCTTTTATATTTTTGAGAAAGGTAGAAACTTTACCATTCTCAATTTTAAACACATCACCTGTTTGGGTGTCAGATACATATACCACACCTTTACTGTCAACGCTGATATCATTCAAAAATACAGAGCCAGCAACAGCTATCTTTTTTGTAACCTTGGCGGTAGGTATATCAATAACGACTACTTCGTCAACATCCGCTGCATATAATGTATTGCCAAACTTACCCAAACCTTTAGGAGCATTAAGCCCTGTAACCCAGCTTTTATTAATGATCTTTCCATCAAGCCCCACTTTTGCCACACCGCCCTTGCCATCTTTTTTTGATGGGTCGCCATCAATAAGCGATGTGTAAAGTATTTTGGCCTGCGCATCATACAAAACTGATTCGGGCTCAGGCAGCGTAGTATCGCTTGCCCACAATTTGGTTAGTGAATGCTGTGCGTGTGCGCCGCAATAGGTTAATAAGGCAAAACTGGCAAATAAAATATATTTCATACAGAAAGTTTTGGTTATAAACTTACAATTTTTAAAGTTATCTCCAAAGCTTTTTAAAAAGTTAGTGGGCAAACAACAGGCTGTTTTTACGGGCTGCTAATCTTCATAATTGGCATTTATTTTTTGCCAGCTTAATTTTTTAATTGAGTCCAATAACAGCCATGCTGCGCCTGCAGACAACAGGGTAAAAATAATTACGACAGGTGTTATGTTGATTATGCTGTATTGTATGCTTGCCATAACAAAACCAAATATGCTAACCATAGCAATACGCAATGTACCACGGGATGCTTTTATATTTGGCGGGCATGAAAATGGAAGCCTGTTAACTATAAAATAACCCGCAAGGCTGCCTAAAAGAAACGCGTTTGAAAAACCCAGTAATATATTGGGTAAAATTGACACGCCTGCCAGCCCGGTAAGAACAAGAAATATTATAAGGGCTATTGGGAAAAAGAATTGCGCGATACATGCTTTAACAGCGCCGCTCACTATTTTGCCTGGTACCTCAATAGGGGCAGAATAAAATACCCATGCGGCCTTATATTTTTCATAATATATTAATTGCCCAAGGCCCGAAACCAGCAGAAGGTTGCTAAAGTATATAATAATAAGAATTGCCGATTTGCCTTTGGCTGTTAAGCCGGTTATATCCTGTACCGAAATTTTTATATTAAACATTGTAAGAACAATGATAACAGCAACATACCCGATAGCAGGGTACACTTTCATTTTAAAATCGCGGCTGCGTATCATAAGTTGCCAGGTAAATATAAATGCAGCGCGCTCCGCACCTTTTTTTGTAAACAACTGCGCCATAAATTTGCTGTAACCGGATATGCCTTTTGCCTGTGGAACAAGTTTACTATCGCCGCCGCCGGCTTCAGTTGTGCCGGCGCTTATAAGTGCAAGTTTTTGATTGAATGAAGGTGCAAAATATTTTATTACAACCCACAGGCTAAGCAAAGGCGCTATTAAACTTAACAGCACACATAACCAAACCTGTAATGAATTAACAGGCTGCCAGGCCTGCGATACAGCTGCCGCAAACCAATAAGACGGAAATAAAGGTGCTGACTTATAGCGGGTAATATCAAAACCGGAAAAGCGGGTAGCAACACGCGGTACTATTTGGTAACATGCATAAAAAAATACGGCGAAAACTATTTGTATATAGCTTATAATGTTTTGAAATTTTTGCGGGGTGGTAATTTTAAGAATGAAAATGTAACAGGCATTTATAAGAAATATGGTAAATAATATTGCCATACCAACCATTAGCAGGAACACTAACAATACAAGTGCATTATAAGTATAAGTAAAATAAACCGCGCCCGGCAAACACATAGGCAAGGCGGTTTTACATATATGTATAAATATGTGCAGCAGGCGGCTTAATACAACGGTCCTGTCAGTTACCGGTTTTGGTAAAATTATATAGGTGTCCCTAACATCAATCAGCACACTTGTAAAATCAGCAATAAGTATTGAAGCAAGAAACGTTATATAAAAAGAAAAATAGATGGTGAGCTGTGTAACAGTATTTTTTAAGAACGCACTTATGAACACAAACAGCACGCCTGCTATTATTGACATAGCCATGGTTGACAACGTAGCATTTGAAATAGGCTTTTTACGTGCCTGCCTGCGCATTTGCTGAAAACTGTTGGGCCGCCTGTCGTCCATTATAAGTTTGGTCATTAATATCGCCCTTAAATGGCGAACGTTAACTCCCATTTTTTCATAAACCCCCGAAGGCAGTAAAACAGCTTTTAGTAATATTTTATTAAATACATTCATGTACTAAGTTTAAAATGCCGGGTTAATTAAAAGCGTTCATTAACTGGTCAGCGGCATCATTCAAAGATTCTTTTGCGGTAAGGTGGGCAAATATTTTCTCCAGGCTTTCATTACCCTGCTGTTGCTGCAGTTCTTCAAACGTTCCATTGGCTATAACTACCCCCTCATTTATCAAAACAATACGGTCGCTTACTTTTTCAACAACATCCATCATGTGGCTGCAGTAAAAAATAGTCTTGCCTTCTTTTGCCAGCTTGCTTATAAGTTCTTTTACAATTATTACACTGTTTGCGTCAAGGCCGCTTAGCGGTTCATCCAGTATAATTATATCAGGGTTATGTAACAGGCCTGATGTTATAAGCACTTTCTGTTTCATGCCCTTGCTGAATGTATCCATCCTGTCATTTATATTGCCCTGCAGGCCAAAAGCTGCCAGCATTTTAGCCATCCTTTCCTGTGCAATTTTGTAATCCATGCTATACAAGTCTGCCATAAAACTAAGAAACTCAGAAGGTGTAAGCACATCATACAGCTCTGCCAGTTCGGGTATATAGCCAATATGGCTTTTTACTGCTGTAGCATTGTCTTTCAGGTTAAGCCCCTTTACATAAACACCGCCCTCGTAATCGCTTATCAGGCCGCATAATATTTTTACGGTTGTGCTTTTGCCGGCGCCATTGGGCCCTATGTAGCCAATAACCTGCCCTGCATAAATATCAAGGTCAATACCTTTTAAAACCAGCTTATTGCCATAACTTTTTCGTAAATTTTTTATGCTGATGATGGGCTCCATAATAAACGTATAAGTAAATAAAAATACAGTTTAGTTTGATGTATTGGGGCATAAAGTTGCGCGGGCTTGCCACCAACAGCAATGCCAAAGCGGCGGCCATACTAAAAAAGGCGGCAAACTGCCCCAACTTAAAGGCCAATGATGGATTACAGGTAACGATGTTATTGAACTGTATCAGCAATGTTTACCGCTAACGCAAAAACTTATTTGCCCTTTTTAAGTCTATTTCAATAATTTTAAAGCCTTATTTATTGTTTGCATATTAACCTATTAACCATGTCTAACAGAAGGTCCTTCTTAAAACGCGCCGCGATGGGCGCAGCAGCTGCTGGTTTTACACCAATGTTATCTAACGCACGGGCAAAGCAACCATACAGCAGCAACGCAGTTACAGCACTAAAACTTGGTATTGCCGGGTACACATTTTCGCAATCAACTATACCGCAGGCCATTGCAATGATGCAGCGGGTGAACATAAAAACATTCTCGTTAAAAGATATTCAGTTGCCGTTAAACAGCACTAAGGAAAAGATTGAAGAAGTAGTAAACACTTTTACACAGGCAGGCATAAGCATATACGCTGTAGGCGTTATTTATATGAAAACACAACAGGACGTTGACCAGGCGTTTGAATATGCCAAAATGGTGGGTGTAGAAATGATTGTCGGCTCGCCGGTTTACGATCTGCTGCCTTATGCAGAAGGTAAAGTAAAACAATATAACATACGCCTTGCCATACACAACCATGGACCTGAAGACCCTGTGTACCCTACACCCGGCGATGTGTACGAACATATAAGAAAGCTTGACAGCCGCATGGGGCTGTGCCTTGATATTGGGCACACCCAACGGGACAATATTAGCCCTGCGGATGCCTTTGCAAAATACCATGACAGGATAATGGACATGCATATTAAAGATGTTACCAAAGCAGCAAAAGAAGGCAAAAGCCTTGAGCTTGGCAGGGGTGTTATTGACATACCGGCCCTGGTTAAAGTGCTGTATAAAAAAGGGTATGCCGGCTACTGCAGCTTTGAGCATGAAATAGATGCGAAAGATCCGCTGCCTGGCCTTGCCGAATGTGTGGGCTACTTTAAAGGGGTATGCAATACTATAAATACAAATACTCACACAACAAGCATTTCAATTGAGTAATTACCTGTGTGTAAGTATTAGCTTTCGGTTGGAAAAACAGTATTACTTCTTTTTTAGTAATTCCTCTCTTGCCTTAAGCAATTCTGCTTTTTCAACCTTCGATATTTTAGGATAAGACAATTTTAGCTTTTCAAATTCACTGTTAATTATTGAGCCAACTGCCAATTGCAAATACCATTTATCATCAGCCGGTATTACATACCAGGGCGCATATTTGGTTGAGGTATGAGTTAATGCTTCTTCGTAGGCTTTTTGGTAGGCATCCCAATATTCTCTCTCTTTTAGATCAGCAACCGAGAATTTCCAGTTTTTTTTCGGGTTATCAATGCGTTCTAAAAACCTTTTCTTCTGCTCATCCTTTGAAACATGCAGAAAAAACTTAAGCATAATGGTGCCATTCTCAACAATGTTTTGCTCAAAATTATTTATCTGTTCATAGCGTTGCTTCCAAAACTTTTTATGTACGTCGTCTGCTGAATTTATCCCTGGTAATTTTTCTTTCAGCAATAATTCAGGATGCACCTTTGTTACTAAAACATTCTCATAGTGCGACCGGTTAAAAATGCCGATCTGCCCACGTTCAGGCAGTGCTTTATAGTGGCGCCAAAAAAAATCATGGTTCAGTTCTTCCGTAGTAGGTACTTTAAAATTACTTACCCTGACCCCCGTTGCGTTAAGACCGCTTGTTATGTGTTTAATGGTACTGTCTTTGCCGCCCGCGTCCATAGCCTGCAAAATTATCAGGCAGCTATATTTTTGGCTGGCGTACAGTTTATCCTGCATGGTAGAAAGCTGCTCAAGGCCATCCAGTAAAAGTTTCTCACCCTGTTCCTTAGTATAATTTTTGTTCTTTTGGTCTGTTGTAAAATCTTTCAAGAAAACTTTTGATCCTGGCTTCACACGATACTTATCAGCATTAACAGGTTCTTTCATAGTGTTACCGTTTGTTATGCAAAGGTATTAATAAATCATGCCGTTTATTCGGTCTAACTTTTGCCGTCACAAGTTTCATGCTAATATTAGTATTCTTCAAACAAAATCCTGCTCCACTTATCCGGTAAATGCGTGTCGTATATGCCATGACTGTTTAAAGCCATCGCCGGGTGTGGTGTAATTTCCCTGCCGCCAGCCATTAGTTTTTGAAACCGGCCCAAAAACATACTCCATACCTCGCCATGAACCGGTGGTATGTTTCTGCCGCTGGCCAGCAATTGCAGGCTGCTCCATGGTACAGCTATCTCGAGGCTCCAGCCCTTGTCAATATCGCTATTATCATTTAATGTACCATCAACTTGCACGGCTGTTTGCAGGCCTGGCATATCAAAATTGGTAAATGCCCAGCGAATGCCGCGTGGGTGCGTGCCTTTCCAGAAGGTAGCACCGCTCCGGTCGTAATCGCCGCCAAAAGCGTATACCTGCGGGTGGTGTACATCAAACTCGGGCACATCAAACTTACTGCCCTTTGTATAAGCGTCTTTCCAAATAAAAAATACCTCGTAAACAGTATTGGCTGCATTTACTTCAAGTTCATAATAGCAGTTGCCGCCATCAATAAATACTTCAAGGTCGTTCTCTAAAAAAACAATACTATCCCTTTCTGTTTGTAAGGCTTCAACAAAAGGTTCCTCGGCGATGAACGCAATATACAGGTGTGTGTTATTCCATAATAAGGCAGTTTGTGTATTATACATGCCGGGTTGGCCTGTCACCATGTCAACAAAGCGTTTGCTCCAGTGGGCATTTTGCCATTGATGTTTTTGCATATTACCATCAACCTGTATTAGTGAATGTATTTTTTTTGCTGTATAGTCAATGTGCTCCATGTTTTATCCCGGTTTGCCGCATTAAGTTACATAAGGTTGGCTACATAACCATAAGTGCACAATTGACAATCAAAATATCGTACAAAGGTTTAACCGTAAAAAAAGCCCGAAGCGGGTAAGGCTTCGGGCTTTTATCAAAAGAATTTAATTGCCGGTTGCTATTACAATTCCTCGCATTAATCTGCAATCTGCAATCTGTAATCGCCAATCTGCAATCAAAGTGTTTACATCGCTCCAAGCTGTTTCAAAAATTTTTCCGAATTGGCTTTTACCAGCGGTGCGGGATTAAGCGTAAGAGATTTTTTGAAATTTTTGATAGCGTTGTCTTTATCGCCTTTTGTAGCATAGGCTTCACCCAGGCTGTCCCATACGTTGGCGCTTTCAGGATGGCGTTTGGTATTCAGCGTAAGTATCTCTATTCCTTTATCAACCTGTCCGCCTAATAAAAGCTGGTAACCATAATTATTAAGCTCAATTTCTGACGCTATTGCAATTCCATCAGCCATTAATTTATCAGCATCATCACCCTTGCCCATAGCCCTAAGCAGCCCTGCTTTTGTGTTTAAATAAGCAAAAGTTTTGTTTTGTGCTATCGCCTGGTCAATCCATTTGATCCCATCCTCGTAATGGGTTTTGTTCTGTAACGCGTAATTTGCTGCGCTGGCAAAGCCTTGCGGGGTAAAACCGATAACATTTTTTAATTCCTCGTTGGCATTTGCCATTACAATGTCGTTCGTTGCAAATTCTATCTTAACAGGAAACTGCTTCTTTTCCCAGTTAAGAACTACCTCGCCTGAATTTTGATCAACATTTAAAAAATCGTAAGTCAGCAATTCAGTCATTGGTATGTCGCGCAATTGAATTTTTGCACGCATCTGGTCGTGTGCGGGGTCATAAAAAAAGCTTCCCCAACTCCTGGAATCTTTTGATAAAATAACCTCACCGGTACTATTATCGCTGTTAACTACAAAAGTTAACCCATAAGTACCAGCAGGTACAGTTTGCCCCTGCACTTTAGCATCGTGCGAAAACTCAATGGTTGTGTTTTCATTTGCCCCGGCACGCCATGGGGCAGCATTTTGTGCACCAAAAGGCTGTACGTTATAACCATAAGGTACAAGTTTACCCCAAACTTCGCGGCCTTTTACAGATGGCCTTGAATACTTAACCGTTACTGTAGAAATACCTATGGTTTGTGTAACCGTGGCAGCAGCACTTGGGCGGGGTACAGTTATACCTTGTGCGTGGCTGTTTGTTGCAGTTGCAATAGATAGTAATGCAACCGCTGTTGTAGCGAATAGTGATTTTAACATGCGCATGTTTTTTGGTGAAGGAATAGGCGTTAAAATACAATATTGAGATATAACGCGCGTGCATACCGTGCCCAAGCGGGAATTAAGGCAACCGAAACAAGAAAGCTGAAGATAAGCGGTCGCTTGCTTATGGTGCAAACCGCAAACCGCCAGATTTTTAAACCTGCATCATAACCGCAACAAGCTCCTTAAATAGTTTGCAGGCCACCATGGCAGTAACATTATTTATGTCGCGGGTGGGGTTATATTCTACAATATCGGCCCCAACAACAGGTACTTTAATTGCCTGTAAAATTTTCAGCAATTCGCGGGTACTTAAACCACCAGGCTCATGGTGCGATATGCCCGGTGCAAATGCAGGATCCAGCACATCCATGTCTAATGAAATATATAAAGGCCCCTGCAAGTGTTGTATAAAATCAAAGCTGAAGTTCTTCATCTCAATAACGCTCACCCCAAATTTTTTTGCCTGTTGTTTTTGGTGTGCATTTAGGGTACGTATACCCACCTGGATCAAAGATCGTACTTTACCCTGTTCCATTATTCTCGCAAAAGGTGAAGCGTGAGAATATGGATTATCGTCAAAATTGCCATAAAGGTCTGCATGTGCATCAAGGTGCAATATGTGCAGGTTAGCGTATTTATTTGTAAACGCTTCAATAACAGGGTATGTTACTGAATGGTCGCCGCCAAAACAAAGCAGCTTATCGCCATTTGCAAGTTGCTTTATAACGGCATCTTTTATACGGATGAATGCTTCTGCCGGGCTGCAGTTATTAAAAGTAATATCGCCAGCATCTATATAAGTTTCGCCATCAATAATATCAATGCCATTTTCAGCGGCAGCATTGGCAGACCCGTCTTTATCCACCAGGCGTATGCGTGGCGGCGCGAGTGAGGGGCCTTTTAAAAAAGATGAATTACCGTCATAAGGCAGGCCAAGCAATTTTATCATAACGTGTATTTAAAACCTGTACAAGATAATAAATAGAAAGTAAGTGCAGTATTTTGAACAGATGCAACTGGTACCTATCTTTCCAGATCATTTTCAATCTACAGGTATGAATATGAAAAGAAGACGGTTTATAAAGCTTGCATCACTTACAACTGCGTCTGCCCTGCCATTACTGAAAGGGGCAAAAGCAGGCGTATTATCCATTGATAAAAGCGCGGCTGTAAATGACGAAACGTATGAAATGTTTGTAAATCCGCGTAACTATCATAAGCCATTTGTGCGCTGGTGGTGGAATGGCGACCGTGTAACCAAAGAGGAAGCATTGCGTGAACTGGACGTAATGAAAGATGCCGGCATTGGCGGTGTTGAAATAAACCCGATAAAGTGGAATGAAAATGCAGATGCAATTGGTATAAAAGAGTTAACATGGGGCAGCGGGGAATGGCTTGATGTTGTGGAAGCCACGGTGAAAGGTGCGAAAGAGAAAGGCATTACCTGCGACATGATAATAGGTTCGGGTTGGCCTTTTGGCGGTGAGCATGTGCCGCGAAATGAACAATCGCAAATAATCATACTCGGTACAAAAAACCTAAAAGGTGGCCAAACATACACATTTAATAAAACTGAGCTGGTTAACAGCGTTGAACCGCCAAGCAATTATGAAAACAAAGTGAGCACTTTATTTATGCTGCGGCTTGCCCCTGCAGTAATGAATGAATTTACGCCGGGGGTATCGTTAGACGACCAGGTTGGTAACGATTCAATAACTGTAAAAGTACCTGCAGGCGATTATGTGCTATACTACCTGGTAAAAGTAAACGGGTTTCAGCGTGTGATACAGGGCGCACTTGGTGCGAAAGGCCCTGTAATTAACCATTACGACCAAGTAGCAGTACAAAACTATCTTGACCATTTTGGGGAGTTACTCACGCGCAGGCTTGGCCCTTTAAATAATTACTTCAGGGCATTTTTTACGGATAGTATTGAACTGGAAGGCGCCAACTGGTGCGATGATTTTTTTGAAGAGTTTAAACAACGCAGAGGATACGATATTGAGCAGTATTTCCCTTTTATTTTGTTTAAAGTTGGTGAGATGGGTAATGCTGTAAAAGAAAAATATGGCAGTACGTTTTCACCGGAACTACAGGCACAAATAAACCGCGCCCGGTACGATTTTTTACATACAAAACAGGCCCTCTTTGAAGAAAGATTTGTGGGTACATTCACGGCCTGGTGTAAAAAGCAAGGTGTAAAAAGTCGCATGCAGGCTTATGGAATGGATTGTAACGCCATTGATGCCAGCATGCAGCTTGATATACCCGAATGTGAAACCTGGATTTGGGTACCGCAAATTGAAGAATTTGATGAAAAGGAAGGAGACTTTAGCGGCCGGAATTATACTATGGTAAATAAATTTGTTTCATCTGCAGGGCATTTAAGCAATAAACAGGTTATTAGCTGCGAAGAGATGACCAATACTGGCCAGATATTCAGCACAACTTTAGAGCGTGTCAAAATCACAGGCGACCAAAGTAATTTATCAGGGGTAACACATTCTATCCTGCATGGCTTTAACTATACGCCGCTGGAAGCGCCTTTCCCAGGCTGGTTGCGCTATGGCAGCTTTTTTAACGAGCGTAATACGTGGTGGCCTTATTTTAAATTATGGAGCACCTATAAAGCGCGGATGTCATCAGTATTTCAAAATAGTGTAATGCAGGCTGATATTGCGGTACTGCATCCCCTGGCTGATCTTGCTTCAAAATATGGCTTTCAGCGCGACCCATTTCCTAATGTCTCTTATCCAAAATATGTGCACAAGGTTTGGGAAGCCATCCATCAAAATGGCAACGGCTGTGATTATATTTCAGAAAAGGTTTTACAACAGTCAAATATTGGCAATGGCTCCATTAATTTTAGTTCACGCAGCTACAAAACATTAATATTAATTGAGGTTGAAACAGTAATGCCTGAAACGGCAAGGGCAATTAAACAATTTGCCGATGCCGGTGGTAAAGTTATTTTTATTGCGAAAACACCGCACCTTTCTTCTGGCCTGGCTGGTTACAAAGAAAAGAGCGAAGAGATTGCAACAATAAGCAAAACAATTCTTTCTAACCACCCGAAAACAGCAGGTATAGTGGCCGCGCCAGAGAAAGATTTGATTACGTGGTATCGTAACATACAACAACGATTTAATATAACGCCTTATATAACCATCAGCAACCCGGTTATTCATGTAAGCCAGTTGTATTATAAAAATGGCGAGAGGGGCATTTTTTATTTTACCAATTATAGTGCGGCCAAATTGCACAGCTTTAAGGCATCGTTTAACACTAACAAAACTGCATGGTTATGGAATGCAGAAACGGGGGAAAGATTATTATACCCGGTGAAGAACGGCGTATTGAATATTACGCTCGGACCGTCAGAAACAAAATTGCTTGTGTTTGATAACGAAAAAAGTGGTGATATGTACGTGCCCGTTGACGCAACCAGCTTACAGGAAATGGTTATAAATGGGCCATGGCAATTGGCACTAAAACATTTTGATGGTACAACAAAGCAACTTGCGCTTGATACTTTAATCGACCTGAAAAAAAGAGAAGAAACAAAAGATTTTTCCGGTACTATTACCTACAGCAAAACAATTCCGTTAAACAATCTTGGTGGCAAAACATTATTGTCGCTGGGCCATATTTACGATGTAAGCGAACTTGAAGTGAACAGCCAAAAAATAGGCACGCGCTGGTACGGTAATCATGTGTATGATATAAGTAATGCAGTACACAAAGGCGATAACCAAATAAGCATTAAAATAACCACTACGCTTGGGGCTTATACAAAATCACTAAAGAACAATAAAGCTGCGCAGGAATGGAGCGGCGGTGAGTTGTATGGGCCCACTGGACTGGATAAGCCAGTAAAAATATTGAAAGGGTAGGGGTTACTTGTTATAAAAACTTTAAGATATTTAGTAAAGTGGTCGGTAAATAGGCGATTAGTCGGGCAGCACAGCCGCTATAGTTATCTTTGCACGATGAAGTTTGTGGCTTTATCAATGGTATGCCTGTTTTGCTTGAGTAATATTTTTGCCCAGGTGCAGCAGGCATCTATTCAAACCAATTATGTTTTGCAGGCCAACCGGCAACGGTTTGATAAGTACCTGCATGATACTGCGGTTAACAATGCGTTTTCCGTACCACTTGACAGCAACACTGAGTACGATTACGCAAGTGCTTGCTATGCGGTAACACAATTCATGATAAAATCGCCACATGTTGAAGCAGGGTTAAGGACGCTTTTTAATCAATATGATAGCTTGCAGTATTCTACTAAGGCTGCATTTCTTGAATCACTATATGGATTATATCCCGGTGTTTATGAGGATGATGTAAAGAAATTGTTGTTAAAGGAAACCAATCCCAGGCTTTTTGCCATGCAGGCGTTATACCTTTTTGCAGGAGATGCTACGCCAATTAAAGGACAGACATTGCTGGCGATGCTTAACAAACATTTTCCAGGTTCGCAGAATAATATTTTGAGGCAGTTGAAAGACTACATCACCAACCACAGTACCTATCTCAAAACAAGGGTGCCGCCTTTGAATGATTTATTTAACCATCAAAAAGAGTTGCACCAAAAAACAATTTATTCTTTACAAAGGTGGAACAGGGATTATCCCGGTCTCGCAGTCTTACAAAATGCAGACGGCAGCTTTGCACGGGACAGTGCAGGCAGGTTATTGGTATTTCAGCAATTGGCAAGGGCAGCAAGTAACCTGCCATATTTTATAACAGATGGCAATACGCCCCAGGGTATATTTAGTATTACGGGACTCGATATATCGCACAATAATTTCTTAGGGCCCACACCTAATATACAAATGGTAATGCCTTTTGAGGATGATGAAGCATATTGGGGTGATGCATTTGATAACACAAAAGACAGCCTTACAAATTATTTAAACCAGTTGCCTTCTTCATGGCAACACTACACACCTATAACCGAGGCCTACTATGCAGGCAGGGTTGGCCGCAGCGCTGTTATAGCCCATGGCACTACACTTAACCCGGATTATTTTAAAGGCAAATCTTATTATCCAATTTCACCAACCGCAGGCTGCCTGTGTGCAAAAGAAATATGGAATACTGATGATGGCCACTTGCTGGAAAGTGCACAGCTTAATATGATAAATGCCTTTCTTGCTACACCGGGCGATATTGGTTATATGATCGTAATTAATATTGATGATAAACATGCGCCTGTAAGCACGGAAGAGGTAGAGAAATTAGTTAGAGGATTTGAAGGAAAATAAGTTTATAGCCAATACGGATTTTGATACGTATTAAATATTCTTAATACTTCTATAGTTATCATTTCATCATTTACCCTGTAAAGTATTAAATATGGAAATTTTTTAAGTAATTTTCCTCTAACATCTCTATAGCGTACACCAAAGGCAAAAGGATTTTTACTAATTGACTTAAAGGCTACATCTATTTCGTCTGCAAATTTAAAACCCAGATACTCTGATTTTTTATTGTAGTAGTTTACCCCATCATCAATATCGTCGATGGCTGGCGGGGTTATATAGACAGTGTAAACAATCAAGATATTTTAAACCGTTGTTTTATATCATCCCACTTCTGAAGATAACCCGGATTTTCGGATATTAACTTTATTTCTTTATCAACAGCCACCTTTTGAGAATCGGATAACTCAAATTGTTTCAGTTCCAAATCTTCAATGGCATCATCCTTTCGTAGCAATTCGAGAAGCGCTACGGCATAGTCCTTTTTAGCTCTTATATGATATACTTCTGACATTAAATAATTATTTACATACTAAAGGTACAAAATATTATCAACTCAAATAAAGGCCCTAAAATATTCAAAACATTATAATAGTTATTGTGCTTCAAATACCAATTATCGCCCGATCACTTCACCTGGCACAACCATTGCCGCAAGCTTAATAATGGTAAAAAAATGGTGCGCTTCATGCAACAAAAACATTTCCGTCCAGCCTTCCATATTCAATAATCCATACATTGGGTGCCGTGCAGTGCCCTGCAATTGCTCTTCAGTAAGTGCAGCCAATTGCTTGTTTAATTCAGCGCGGTCAGTATAAAAATCATCCATTAACTGGCCGTAGGGTTTTTTCTGCCACTCAAAAAAAGCGGGATCATTATCAGCCTTATACGGCTGAAATACCGGCGTGCCGGGGCCTGTTATTAACCCAACCCTTTCTTTAAAAACTTTATGGTAGCGGGCAAGGTGGGCAAGGTTTTCAAAAATGCTCCATTTGTCGGGCAGCGGTTTAAGTTTTACTTGTTCTTCTGTAAGGCCGTGTAACGAAATATCCAGCGACGATGGCTGGTATTGCAGCCGTTGCAGCAATGTGTTTCTCATATCAAAAATTGTTATTGCCTGGGTTTGCTTTTTGCAGTGCTTCTAATTGCGTTATATATTTTCTGCAAATATATAAAGGTATAATACCGATAACACCAAAGCTGCAGTCGATCAAAATATGTGGCAAAGGTATTCCCCGTATGGGGCCGCAAATAAAGGCCAGTGGTATAATGGCGATACAGCAAAACATGCCCCAGCTAACTATAAATTTATTACGCACAGGGTTTTTGTATACACCATAAAAAAGCAATGCAATTACAAGGTGCGCAAAGGCCAGCCAGTCGAAACCGTAAAATATAAATGGATAGTGTTCTTGTGCATCTGCAACAGCATTGTATACTTCATTAAGCCAGTTGCTTATAAAGTTATTACTGTTCATTATACTAAATTGCTTTAGCCAGTGCAGCTCGCTATATACCGGGAAGGCTGTTAAGCCGCTTAAGGCAAGCATTATAATAAAAAGCACAACGAGGCGCCGTATTTTTTTAAGTAGATTGGGTTGCATATAACTGGAAATTATTTTTTTATCCTGCCCTCGTTTTTAGCAACAAAATCGCCCCAGCCTTTAAGCCCTTTTTCTTTTTTACCAAGTGGCGATGTTGTTTGATAGTGATGGCACAATGCCACTGCCAGCGCATCTGTGGCATCAAAATATTGCGGCTTTTCCTGCAACATTAAAATACGCTGCAGCATTTTCCAAACCTGTTCTTTATCAGCATTGCCATTGCCGGTTATTGACTGCTTTACTTTTTTGGGGGAGTATTCAGTTACGTTTATCGAATATTGCATTGCGGCTGCAATAGCTACACCCTGGGCCCTGCCAAGCTTAAGCATACTTTGCACATTTTTGCCAAAAAATGGAGCTTCAATAGCAAAGGTAGTAGGTTTATGCATTGTTATAAGGCCGCACACTTTTTCGTGTATCATTTGCAGGCGCTCGTATATATCTTTTTTTGACGCCAGCCTCAAAACATCCATCGTAATTAATGACACGCTGTTACCTGCTACAGCAATTAATGCATAGCCCATAATTACAGTGCCGGGGTCAATGCCTAATATTATTTCTTTATCCTGCTTCATCCGCGGGTGAAAGTAATAATTTGTATGCATTATAACAGGAAACTACCCGTGGTATACATAAAATGAATGTTTTGCCGTAGGTTTGATAAAAATTTTGTTTGCTAAAACGACGGTATAAAATATTACTGAACTATGTAATTGGGCCAATTTTATTTTTTATCCTGGCCTTAACTATCTACCGAAAATTAACTAACCAGGCAACTCTTCAGCAAACAAAAAAGCTTATTGAGCAGGCTTTTTCACAACAAAATAAACCGTACATAATATTCCTGTTTATTTTAATGGGTATTAACTGGGCTATAGAGGCCAGGAAATGGCAGATGCTTGTTAGAACGGTGCAAAGTGTGCGTTATTTTACAGCAGTTAAAGCAGTTTTATCTGGCCTGTCATTCTCCTTGTTTGCGCCAAATGGTATTGGGGACTACTTTGGACGGATCGTATATATGAAAGAGGGCAACCGCCTTCGTTCAATCGCAGTAACCACCGTTGGCAGCATAAGCCAAATATTGGTTACACTTGTTGCAGGGCTTGCGGGGTTGATCTATCTTAACAAAACTGCATGGCAGGGTTTACCACAAGCGCAGGGTTTTACAGGATTTTGGGTTACCGCAATGACCTATATGATTGCTATGACTGCGGTTGTTGTTGCATTTATATACTACAGGTTATCATGGCTCACAACATTAGTGGAGAAAATTCCGTTTGTATACAAGTATAAATATTTAATTGAGAGCCTGGAAACTTTTCACTGGAAGGAATTAACGAAAATTTTGGCGCTTTCTGTTATAAGATTTATCGTATTTATTGTTCAATATCTGTTAATGCTGCATATATTTAATGTGCAGATAAACTGGTTTGACGCTGTTTGTACTACAAGCGTTCTTTTTTTGGTGCTTGCAGTTTTGCCCACCATACCTGTAGCTGACCTCGGTATACGTGGTGAAACCGGTTTGCAGTTATTTGGCATATTAAGCAAAAATAGTGGTGGTATTGTGTTTACTGCAGCGGGCATTTGGTTGTTGAATATAATTATTCCTGCAATTGCAGGAAGCTTATTTGTATTAAGTATTAAAATTTTCAGAAACAGGTAACGTGAAGCGATTAGTAACCCTCGGCATATTTTTACTTATTTGTGTAAGGCTTTCAGCGGGCGATGATTTTTGCGGTATTCGTAATACCGCTTTTCAGCAGGGCGAAACCATTACTTTCAATATTTTCTACTCCGTAGTTGGTATATATGTTAATGCAGGCGAGGCGACTTTTACTGCAAGTATTGAAAAATTGAATAATAAAACAGTATATCATGTTGTAGGTGACGGTAAATCAAATTCAAGTTACGACTGGATATTTAAGGTGCGGGACAGGTATGAAAGCTATTTTGATACGACAAACCTGCAGCCATTAAAATTTATACGCAACATAAACGAAGGTGGGTATAAAAAATATGAGAATGTAACTTTTGACCAAACATCCAATACCGCTATTACAACGGCAGGGGTGTTTAAGGTGCCCAATTGTGTGCAGGATGTATTAAGTTCAGTATACTATGCGCGTAATATTGATTTTAGTAAATATCAAGTTAACGATCGTGTACCATTTAGCATGTTTCTTGACAACGAAGTACAAAACCTGTATATACGTTATTTAGGTAAAGAGACTATCAAAACAAAATATGGTAAATTTAATGCCATTAAATTTAAGCCATTGCTGGTAAAAGGTACTCTTTTCCAGGGAGGTGAAAAAATGACTGTATGGGTAAGCGATGATGCAAATCATATACCGCTGCGTATTGAAAGCCCCATTATAGTAGGCAGCGTTAAAATTGATATGATGCAATACAGTAACCTGCGCCACCCGCTAAGCTCACTGATAAGCATTAGGTAATTACAGGTAGAAATTGTTGGTTGACATTTTATAGAAAATGCTTACCGATAACATTGAGACGCGACTAACTTAAATAACTATATTTCACTTAACCTAAACGTATCCTTTTGCCTTATGCCTTTTTCAGTATGGTGAAGGGAACAGCACTCATTTACCGCATCGTGCTCAAAAAATAAGTTGTAATTGTTGTCTGCAGCTTCTTTTAAAAAAGATTTTTTTTCATTGAGAGTAGTAAGCGGGAACATATCGTAACCCATTACATAAGGTAATGGCAGGTGGGCAACAGATGGCAGCAGATCAGCCACATACACCAATGTTTTGCCATTATAATTTATTTGGGGCAGCATCATCATGTCTGTATGGCCGTTCACAAAACGTAATGATATATTTTTATTAAATACGGCACTCCCCAATACCCCTGTTTGCTCAAGCCCGTTTGCAGGTGTTTGTATAAATTTAAGCTGGCCACTTTCTTTTATGGGTAAAATATTCTCTTTTAAAAAGGATGCCTTTTCCCTGTCGTTGGGGTTTGTGGCCCATTGCCAGTGGCGTTCATTACTCCAGTAAACAGCGTTTTTAAAAGCGGGTACTAATTTATCGCCATCCCTCGCAATTGCGCCACCGCAATGATCAAAATGCAGGTGGGTTAATATAACGTCTGTTACATCATCCTTGCTAAAGCCCAAAGCCTGTAATGATGTATTGAGTGTGTTATGGTGATCCAGATAATAATGACTGAAAAATTTAGCATCCTGTTTGTTGCCGATGCCGGTATCAATTAAAATTAGTTTATCGCCATCTTCTATCAGTAACAAACGCATTGCCCATGTGCAAAGGTTATTCTCATCCGCAGGAACAAGCTTATTCCAAATGGCCTTTGGCACCACACCAAACATGGCGCCGCCGTCTAATTTAAAAAGTTCTGTATTGATTGTGTGGAGATACATATTAAGTAAATTTGGTTAGCAATTAACCATTAACCTACCATTTGGGGTATTGCTGTTGGATTTCTTTTTTGAGCAATTAATGTAAATATTAACCCTATAAACCCAATTACAAAAAAGGCAATTAAAGCTATTACCGAGTTGCGCATATTACCTGTAAGCTCTTGAACAAAGCCGAAGCTAAACATGCCAATTACTATCGCTATCTTTTCTGTTACATCAAAAAAACTAAAGAATGATGCAGTATCATGTGTCTCCGGCATTATTTTAGAATATGTAGACCGGCTCAGGGATTGAATACCTCCCATAACCAGGCCTACAAGTGTTGCAACAATATAAAATTCTAACTCTGTTGTAATAAGGTAGGCGGCAATGCAAATGCCAATCCACAAAACTACTACAAACATCAGTACACGTACGTTGCCATATACATCGCTAAGTTTTGCCATTAAATATGCGCCCCCAATTGCAACAACCTGAATTATTAATATGCAGGCTATTAGCTTTGTAGTGGACAGGCCTAATACCTGGCTGCCAAATAATGTAGCCGCGAGCATAACCGTTTGTACACCCATACTGTAAAATAAGAAAGCAATAAGGAATCTTTTTAATACCGGTATTTTTTTTGCTATGCTCCAAACTTTCGCCAATTGTTTGAAGCCATGCGTCAGCAGGCTGGTGTTTTCGAAATTGGCAGCTGGCGTTCCTTTTGGTAGGCGTGCAAAAGTAATTTGAGCAAAGCCTGCCCACCAGAGGCCTGTTAAAAAAAATGATAACCTTGGCGCCACTGTGCCATCGGCAAAGAGGTTGGAAAAAACCAGTGCAAAGCAGATTAGTTGTAATATAATGCTGCCTATATATCCCCATGCAAACCCTTTGGCGCTTACCCTGTCCCGGTCCTCTTCAGCGGCTATTTCAGGAAGGTATGAGTTATAAAATACGAAACTGCCGCAGTACCCTATAGCTGCAACTATACATGTGAATATTCCTAATGCTAAAGTATCTCTTGTAAAAAAATACATCAACATACAGCTTAAACTCCCCATATAACAAAAGAACCGCATAAAACTTTTTTTATTGCCTTTGTAGTCAGCTATAGATGACAGAATTGGCGACAAGAGAGCAATGATTAGATATGCAGCAGCAAGGGCATAATTGTATAAGGAAGCGTTTTCAAATTGTAACCCTAAAAAAGTTACTTTATGACTTATTATATTGCCCGCTGTGTCTTTGGTAGTTGTAATGTTGTCGTAGTAAGCAGGAAATATGGTTGATGTAATGACAAGGTTATAGGCGCTGTTTGCCCAATCATACATGGCCCAGCCGTTTACTACCTTTTTTGAAGCAGTTTGCATGCTTATTAATTAAGGGCGAAAAATTAATGATTTAAAATGATAAACCAATTTTTCCTGTATAACCGGCTTAGTTTATTGCGCAATTTTACCTGTGTAAATAAGTATTAGCAATACAATACCGGCGATAATGCGGTACCAGCCAAATAACTTAAAACCGTGTTTTTGCAGGTAGGTTATAAAAAACTTAATGGCTATCATAGCTACAATAAAAGCAATAACATTGCCCAGGCCTAAAGCAATAAGGTTATGCTTGTCTTTCAGCATTTCCGGGGTTGCCTTGTATGCTTTTAACAGCTTATAGCCGGTTGCGGCAGCCATGGTTGGTACTGCCAGGAAAAATGAAAATTCGGCTGCCAGCCTCCTGGTTAGCTTTTGCTGCATGCCGCCTATTATGCTTGCTGCGCTTCTGCTTACACCAGGTATCATGGCAAGGCATTGCCAAATACCAATAATAAAACCTTTGCCAAAACTTATGTCTTTATCTGTGTCAATTGTTGAAGCTTTAAATATATTGTCAACAAATAAAAGTATCACACCGCCTGCTACAAAGGCAATTGCCACAACAGTTGGGCTTTCAAGCAGGTTGTCAATTTTCTCCGAGAATAAAGCCCCAAGCAGCAGCGCTGGTATAACGGCTACTATAAGCTTTAAATAAAATTGTCCACGGCTAAAATCAAAAAATTTTTTCCAGTACAGTACCACCACTGAAAGGATGGCACCTAACTGAACAGCAATTTCAAAAAGCTTGGTAAACGCATCTTTCTCAATGCCCATTAGCGAGCTGGTAATTATCATGTGGCCGGTGGAGGATATGGGCAAAAACTCTGTAATTCCCTCTACAACGGAAAGGATAATAGTTTGAAAAATACTCATAGTGCCAGTTGGTTTTTATTTGGTGCTGATAGTTTCAATAAACTGCTGCAATGTTAGCACATTTAAGCGTGAAAAGCATTTTTTTAAGAATATGGAAACGCATTAATCGCTGGCCTGTTTCAGCAGTCCAGGAAGTTTTTTAAAAAAGACAATAGCTATAAAAAACGGTTAGCGTTATTTGCCCGGGTCGTGCAGCCATTCGTCAAAATCATACCTTGTGCAGCCAAACTCCTCTATCATTTCATCGGCATATTTTTGTTCCTTTTTATATAAAAAAGTATCAATCAGGCCCTTCATAGTTAGCAGGCTTTCTTCTGTAATGTCTCTTGCACACAATTGCAATAATTGCTGCTGTAGCAGTACCCTGGTGTTTTTTTCAATCCATTCAACCATATATTCTTTTTTAGCGCGTCTAAACTATAAAAAAAGCGGTGATAACTCACCGCTTAATATTATAGCTTAATAAAATAGTAATATTACTCCGTTACAACCGCCTTTGATTTTTTAAACAATGCATATATTTCAACAAGCAGGCCCAATACAATCAGTATTGGTGCTACGGTAATACGGGTAGTGCTGTACACCACTTTGGTATCAAAAGTATTAGGGTCCTGGTTTTTACCGCCACTCATTAAAATCATACCCAGGGCAACTATAACTGCCCCAATAGCCATCCACATATAATTTTCCTTTGTAAATAAAGGCGTAAGAGGTTTAAGCTCCTTCTTTTTTACAGGGGCTGGTATGGGCCTGGGCATGGGCATGGGCTTTATTTCGGGCTTATTTACTGGTTTATTAACTGCCATAGTCATTTTTTATTCGGGTGCAATATAATTTTTGTACCGTTAAGGTGGCAAATTACGAAAAGTTCGTAGATAAAATAATAATTTTTTCTTAAATATCGGGCCGGTCGGTCGTTACCTTACAAAAACAGTAGGGGTGTCGATATTATCACTCTCCAGGTCAGTTGCTGAGCCGTCAGACACAAGATACAAATTTTCCTGGTCGCCAGCGGAAAAGGTAAGGGTAATAACATCGCCGTTTAGTACCCATGTGCCCGTTAGATCTGCCTGGCCCGGTGCGCCAATATAACCAGTGCGCACCCCATTCTGCACATAATAACAGGTATCGGCACCTACATACGTTAATTTAAAGTTGCTGCCGGAAAAGATCAGTTCGTTATTAGCAATACAGCCCAGGTCGCTGGCTTTACGACCGCTAATTTCAGCAGCTTTCCATGTGCCCTGGATATCAACGGATGAACCGCTTTTTTTACATGTTGTAAAAAAAATAACGGCCGCCGCTGCGGCTGGTACAATTAAGAAAAATTTACGCATAATCAGTTAATCAATAATTGGTTGACAATACAAAATGTTGTTACGTTGCAGCAGGGCAGAAAATTACATAAGATTACCGATAAAATGCCAAAACCGTAAAAATTGGCTTTTTTTATACATTTCCAACAGGCGCTACCGCCCTGGTGCATAGTGGTTGTAATCTTAATGCTGCTCATCAAACCTTAATAGAGTTCATCCAGCTTCATCCTCAAATATTTCATTACGCTCCTGTGGGTGCTGAACAAAGACATTGTTACTCCAATTATTATCATGCCGGCAAAAATAATAAGGGTAAGCTGGGTATTATGTATCAACTTTAGCTCAGGCACAATATTTTCAGCCCATTGTATAAAAGCAAAAAGCAGTAAAATGGCAATTACTGCGCTTATAAGCCCATTTAACAATGCCCGCATATCCATTGGCCTGGCAATAAATCCGCGGGTTGCACCAACCATTTGCATGGTTTTTATTAGAAAGCGGTTGCTGAACATAGCCAGCCTTATGGTATTATCAATGCTTATTATAACTATAATACACAATACTATGGCTATCACCAGGCATATAACGCCCACCCTGTTAGCGTAGGCATTTATATTGGCGACAAGCGCTTTTTTGTATTGAACATCAGACACAAGGCCCGGGAATAAAGTGGTAATGGCATTGGATATCTTAATTAGGCTGTCCTTATCAACAAAATCAGATTTTACATAAAAATCAATGCTTTCCTGCAGGGGGTTTTCGCTTAATATTTTGCTCCAGTCCTCGCCGCCGTCTTTCAGCCAAATCTGTTTTGCCTTCTCTTTGTCAATGTAATCAACATTTTTTGCATAAGGCTGCGCAGTTATATACTTGCGAATGTTGTTAATAG
>JABDGS010000002.1 GCA_013285915.1 Bacteroidota bacterium | reverse complement strand
ATTAGGCCAGCTTGCGGAAGCCTTTAACGTAATGGCAATACAAATACGCAACGCACAAAAAGACCTTGAAAAAAAAGTGCATGACAGGACTGTTGAACTTGAAAACAGTAACAAAGAGCTTGAAGCATTTTCATATTCCGTTTCGCACGACCTGCACGCACCATTGCGTATTATTGACGGCTACGCCGCCATACTCTCAGAAAAAACAGCAGGCAAGCTTGACGAGGAGGGCAACAAAATACTAAACCATATACGCCACAAAGCAAAAAGGATGGGCACTTTAATTGACGAGTTGCTCAAGCTATCTTACCTGGGCCGGAAAGAACTCACTGCGGAGATGGTTGATATGGACACCGTTGTACGGTCAGTAATAAAGGAGCAGCGTTTATTAAGCCAGGCACCCGTTAACATTACCATTAATAACCTTGTGCCGGCCATGTGCGATAGTACCCTTATTCGCCAGGTTTGGAGCAATTTAATATCAAACGCTATAAAATATTCGGCCAGGAAACCAGTGGCACATATTGAAATAGGTTCACTTGTTAACGATGATGCCACCGTGTATTCGGTAAAAGATAACGGTGTTGGCTTTGACATGAAATATGCTGATAAACTTTTTGGTGTTTTTCAAAGGTTGCATGGCCTTAAAGAGTTTGAAGGCAGTGGCGTTGGCCTCGCGCTTGTGCAGCGGGTGGTTTTAAAGCATGGTGGCAAAGTATGGGCCGAAGCAGAAGAGGGTAAAGGCGCTACATTTTATTTTAGCCTGCCGTTGTGATGGAATGAAAGACAGCAGCAACCTGCCGGCATCCAAAAAATAAAAAGGTGCTGTTGTTTTTATCAACGCACCTTGTGATGTATAATTGATTTGTGGTTCCCTTACTTTATTTCTTCGTATTTGTCTACAACAAGCCTTATTATTTTGTCAGGCTGTTCTTTTGCCCTTACAAGAATAATTATTTTACCATCCTCTGCATCAATTGTTATATTGGCGTCCTGCATATCATGGTCCTTGCCCTGTACATCGCACACCATTATAATTTTACCATTTTTAAATGGCTCTTTCCAGTCGCAGGTAAGGCTTTTAAGCACACCATGCAACGAATCGCTTTCATCTTCAACTCTTATACCAGTAAATCCTTTGGGGTTTGTTTCAAAAGTCAAAGGCTCTTCCTTTGTCTCAAGCACGTTCATAGCTGTATCGAGTATTTCCATTTTTGAAGCCGAATATTTTACGCGCGTAAGGCATTGGGTTTTGGCATGCATTACAAAAGCAGTACAGGTAGCAACGATCAGCAATAAATGTTTCATGGTTTTAGTTTTTGATTTGTAGGTAATATTTTTAGTTAAGTTCTTCATGTTTGCTAACCAGCAACCGCAGTTTCCTGTCAGGAAATTCTTTCGCTTCAAGCAGTATGGTTATTTTTCCATCTGCACCTTCAATAGTTATTGTAGCCGTTGTAGGGTCGCCATGCGGGTCAGAAAGCGTTGTTTTAATAATCGTTTTGCCATTAGCAAACGCGTCCCTCCACAGGCAATTAACGTCGGTAAAGTTTCCTTTAAGCGCTTCGTCAGGGTTATTTCCCGGTATAATGCTTATGGACGTTTTGGTAATTTCCACGGTAACATTTTCATCTCTTGTATCACGTACCGTTTTGGTGGAATCAAGGTTTTCAGTTTTATTTGATATGTACCTAACCCTTGCATTATCGCATTGTGCTTTTAATGATAACCCGCAACCGGATAAAGCAATTGCTAAGAAAATATTTTTTTGCATGGCTTTGTTTTTAATTATTACACATATTTTGCGTGCTTATATATTAATTACTACGTTGCTGTTTTTTTCTCCTTTTAACAGCGTTGTGCCATTTTCAATCTGCATAACACTTCCTTTGGTATTGTATGTTATTATATAAGTAACATACAGCTTTTCTTTGCGGTCTAAAATGTTGCTTACAGTAACTTCATTATGCAGTGCATTGCTAAAAGCAGGATAATTTTTAAGCAGCAGTGTATCGTAGTTTTTATCCCATAAAACAATTTGCTTGTTATCCTTTACTTTAAAAATAATAACCCTAACACTTGCCTTAGACATATTGTATGCGCTTTCATCATATTGAGCCCCTCTGGCAATTGACAGGCTTATGGTTTTGGTAACCGGTTTTTCTGCTGAAAATATATTAGCTATTTGTGTATGAAATATTGCTGCGTTAAAGCTTAACCCCATCAGTATTTCTAATATTAACTTTTTCATAAACACCTCCTTTGTAATTCTTTCAATACTTGTTTTTATCAATTACAGCGTAAAGATAGGTACTTTGTTTTACATAGTACCAAATTTAAACCGACAATTGTACATAATCGCTGATGAACGGTAAAATAGGCTGATGAAAAAAGAAAAGTTTTACTGCTTGCCCGCTGAAGGGCGAATGATCCTGGTATAAGCGAAGAGAAGACGGGGCACTATTTGTATAATCAATTGATAATCAATGCATAATTTTTGCCAGTTCTGAAAAAAAATTTTGGAGGACGGTGGAAACTTCAGTTGCATGCAAATATTTCAACTGGTGAACGGTAAACCTGCCCTGGTAATAGCGGGCACCATAATCTACGTTGCTGCCGTCTTTATACCTAATAAGGTAGCAGGATAACTTCAACAAAATGAATCTATATATGCCCAGTGAGGTTTTTAAAGGCTATTTTGTTCCGCAAATAGCAAAACTATGACGCCAAACACACCTGTATTTTCGTAATTTTGCAGAAAGTTTGGGGAAATGGGCCCTGCTCATTTTTACCCTAAGGAGGAGTTGTTATGATTACCGTTTCAGACAGAGCAAAATTATATATAGACACGTTGAGGGCCGAGCAGCATGAACCAGATGGGAGTTTTGTAAGAGTAGGTGTAAAAGGGGGTGGCTGTTCAGGTCTTGAGTATCAACTAAAGTTTGACAGCCTGCAAAAGGCAGATGACCAGGTGTTTGAAGACAAAGGCGTTAAAGTGGTAGTTGATATGAAGAGCCTGTTGTACCTGTATGGTACCGAACTTGATTATTCTGGCGGGCTTAATGGCAAGGGGTTGGTTTTTAATAACCCAAATGCCTCAAGAACATGCAGTTGCGGGGAAAGTTTTGCAGTATAAAATACCGCTACTCCGTAACCAGCATTTAAGCCGGCTAAACAGGCGGATTTTAAAGGGTATTACCAGCAAGATTGCGTTTATCTATAATCACTGCGCCTAAAGCGTAGTGACTAACCAATAAAACATTAATGGCAAGCAGCACCGACATATTAACCGACATTACGGAAAAAGATTACGAGTTTGGTTTTGTAACCGATATTGAGATGGATATTGCACCGGCAGGCTTGTCTGAAGAGACCATCCACTTTATATCTGCAAAAAAAAATGAGCCGGAATGGCTGCTGGACTGGCGTTTGAAAGCTTATAAAGCTTTTCAAAAACAATCAATGCCGCACTGGCAAAACTTCGAGATGCCGGATATAGATTTTCAAAAAATTTCTTACTACGCGGCACCAAAACAAAAAAAGCAATATAATAGTCTTGACGAGGTTGACCCAGAGCTGATAGCCACTTTTGAGAAGCTGGGCATTCCCTTATCTGAGCAAAAAACATTAGCAGGAGTAGCCGTGGACGCTGTTTTTGATAGTGTATCAGTTGCTACAACCTATAAAGGTAAGCTGAAGGAACTGGGCATTATATTTTGCTCATTTAGCGAAGCGGTGCAGGAACATCCTGAGTTGGTAAGAAAATATGCAGGTTCCGTTGTTCCGCATTCTGATAATATTTTTGCATCCTTGAATGCTGCAGTTTTTTCTGATGGTTCCTTTGTCTACATTCCCAAAGGTGTGCGCTGCCCCATGGAGCTTTCAACTTATTTCAGAATAAATACTGAAAATACCGGCCAGTTTGAGCGCACGCTTATTATTGCCGACGAAGGTGCTTATGTAAGCTATCTTGAGGGTTGCACGGCCCCGCGCCGCGATGAAAACCAGTTGCATGCCGCCGTGGTTGAATTGATAGCCATGGAGAATGCGGAAATTAAATACTCTACCGTTCAAAACTGGTACCCGGGCGATAAAGATGGCAAGGGCGGTATTTACAATTTTGTTACCAAGCGTGGCATTTGCAAGGGCGATAATGCTAAAATATCTTGGACGCAGGTTGAAACCGGTTCCGCCATTACCTGGAAATATCCAAGTGTAATTTTGCAGGGGGATAATTCTGAGGGCGAATTTTATTCGGTCGCCGTTACCAAGAATAAACAAATTGCTGATACCGGCACCAAAATGCACCATATAGGCGCTAATACGAGAAGCCGTATTATATCAAAAGGCATTTCGGCCGGGCATGGACAAAATAGCTACCGCGGTTTGGTGCAGGTGGGCAGTAATGCCAAAAATGCGAGAAACTTTACGCAGTGCGATTCATTACTTATAGGCGACCAGTGCGGTGCACATACATTTCCATATATTGAATCAAAAAATAGCACCGCTACTATTGAACACGAAGCTACTACCAGTAAAATAGGTGAGGACCAGATATTCTATTTAAACCAGCGGGGTATTGATACAGAAAAGGCAGTAGCACTAATTGTTAATGGCTATGCACGCGAAGTGCTGAATCAGCTGCCTATGGAGTTTGCGGTTGAGGCCCAAAAGTTACTATCAATAACATTAGAGGGCAGCGTAGGTTAAAGAATTAATAAGTAAAAAATAAACCGGGTACCGGCAACCGGCAGTTTGATACCGGTAACAATAAACAATTATTAAATGCTCAGTATTAAAAATTTACACGCAGGGGTTGAAGGTAAAAAAATTTTAAAAGGCATTAATTTGCAGGTTAATGCGGGCGAAGTGCATGCAATAATGGGCCCAAACGGCTCAGGTAAAAGCTCCCTCGCTTCAGTGTTGGCCGGCAGGGAAAGCTATGAGGTAACAGAAGGTGACGTAACACTGGATGAAAAAGAATTACTGGAAATGTCGCCTGAGGACAGGGCACGTGAAGGTTTGTTTCTCGCCTTTCAGTATCCCGTTGAAATACCCGGAGTATCTAATATAAATTTTCTAAAGACAGCTTTAAACGAAATACGCTCTTACCGTAGCCTTGCGCCGCTGGATGCAAAATCGTTTTTGGCACTGACCAAGGAAAAACAAAAGCTTGTTGAGTTTGACGCAAAATTTACCAACCGCTCGTTAAACGAAGGATTTTCAGGCGGTGAAAAAAAGCGCAATGAAATATTTCAGTTAGCTATGCTTGAGCCCAAGCTGTCAATACTGGATGAAACAGATTCTGGTTTGGATATTGATGCATTGCGCATTGTATCAAACGGTGTAAACAGGCTTCGGACCGATAAGAATGCCTTTATTATTATCACGCACTACCAGCGTTTGCTGGAATATATTGTACCCGATTTTGTGCATGTGCTCTATGACGGCAGGATTGTAAAATCAGGGACAAAAGCCCTGGCGCTTGAACTGGAAGAGAAAGGCTATGACTGGTTAAAAGAAGAAGCGCAATTGCAGGAACAGGTTTAATACTATTTTTTAATTCTCTAAATTTCCCTGGCGGAACACAGGCATGGCAACACAGGTAGCTATTCCATTATACGATCAATTATCAAAAGATTTTCAGCAGCGTACTGTTGTGCCTGAAAATGAAGATGACACTTTATATAACTGGAGAAGACGGGCATTTGATAAGTTCAGGCAGCAGGGCTTTCCATCTATAAGACAGGAAGACTGGAAATATACTAATCTTGTACCTTACTTAAAGGAGGAACTGCAAACAGATCTGCCATCGCACGACTATAATGAAATAACCCCCGAAACAGTACAAAAATTTTACATCAATAAGCTTGAGGCAAATGTGCTTGTATTGGTAAATGGGGAGTTAAATACCAGCCTTTCCTCTTTTCATGGCGATGGCGACGTATCTATACAATCAATTAACAGTGCGGCCGACCATGAATTATACAGGCCTTATATGGGCAAAGAAATTGATCTAAGGCACGATACACTCGCCGCTTTAAATTCAGCCCTGTTTAATGATGGATTGTTTATTGAGGTTCGGGCTAATGCAGTTGTTGAAAAGCCATTGCATATAATAAACCTGTATACTTCCCCTAAAAATATTTTCCTTCAGCCAAGGCATTTAATTGTTGCGCATAAAAGTGCAGCTGTAAGCATTATTGAAACTTCGGCCAATATTAATAATGACGCTATTGTATGGATCAATAGCGTTACAGAAGTTTATGCCGAACAAAATGCGCAGGTTAACCATTATGTGTTACAAAGCGGTTTAGTAAATACCCGGGAGGTTAACCATACCGAAGTAACGCAGCATACGCATAGCCTGTACAATAATTACACTGTTACATTGCCCGGTGCCGATCTTGTGCGTAATAACCTTAATGTTAACCTTGTAGAAAGCGCTACTGAAACACACCTGTACGGCTTGTACCTTGGAGCTGATCACCAGTTGATAGATAACCATACAACTGTTGACCACCGTAAGCCAAACTGTTTTAGCAATGAGTTGTATAAGGGCGTACTTGCAGGCAATGCAAAAGCCGTATTTAACGGTAAAATATTTGTACACCGGGAAGCACAGAAAACAAATGCATTTCAACAAAACAATAATTTATTGTTGAGCGATAAAGCAGTTATTGACAGCAAGCCTCAGTTAGAAATATTTGCCGACGATGTTAAATGCAGCCACGGCAGTACTGCCGGGCAGTTTAATAATGAGGCTCTTTTTTATCTCCGTTCAAGAGGTATTAGTGAAAGCTCTGCACGAAGTTTGCTGGTAAGTGCTTTTGCGTTTGATGTTATTAATAAAATAAAGGTTGGTGCTTTGCGGTCGCATATCGAAAAGCTTATCAATCAAAATCTTCAAAAATGGTATGCTTCAAAATGATGCAGATATAATAGCAGGCATTGATGTGGAAAAGGTGCGTAGCGATTTTCCACTGCTAACCAGGAAAATATATGGCAAGCCGTTAGTGTATTTTGACAATGCTGCCACGTCTCAAAAGCCCACTGCAGTTTTAGATGCCCTGGAAGATTATTACAGAAAATATAACGCAAACGTACATCGTGGTGTGCACTCATTAAGCCAGGAAGCTACCGAGGCTTATGAAGGAGCAAGAAGAAAAGTAGCTGCCTACATTAATGCCGCCTATGATCACGAAATAATTTTTACCCGCGGCACAACCGAAAGCATAAACCTTGTTGCGGCTACATTTGCCCGGAAATTTTTAAAAGAAGGCGATGTTGTATTGATTAGTGCTATGGAACACCATTCTAATATTGTTCCCTGGCAACTGGTATGTGAAGAAAAAAATGCAAAGCTTGAGGTGATCGCCATAAATGAGCATGGCGAATTACTGATGGATGATTTTGAGAAGAAGCTTACTGATAAGGTAAAGTTTGTTTCAATTACTTATGTATCTAATTCATTGGGTACCATTAACCCTGTTCAGGAAATAATTAAGCGGGCGCACGCTAAAAATATACCGGTTTTAATTGATGCTGCACAGGCGGTAGTGCATTTGCCGATAGATGTGCAAAAACTTGACGCTGATTTCCTGGCTTTTTCAAGTCACAAAATATATGGTCCAACGGGCTTTGGTATTTTATACGGTAAGGAAGAATGGCTGAATAAGTTGCCCCCCTACCAGGGCGGTGGCGAAATGATAAAGACGGTTACTTTTGAAAAAACGATATACAACGATTTGCCGTACAAATTTGAAGCAGGCACGCCGGATATAGCGGGTGCTATAGGCCTTGGTGCTGCGATTGACTATATAAACAGCCACGGCAAGGATAATATTTTTAAGGCCGAAGAAGAATTATTGGAGTATGCCATGGATGCTCTTACATCGGTTAAAGGTTTGCGCATAGTTGGTCCCCTTACCAACCGCGTTGGCTCCATATCATTCTTGTTAGAAGGGTTTCACCCGTTTGATGTTGGTGAAATATTAGATAAGCAGGGTATTGCTGTACGTACAGGCCATCATTGTACACAGCCGGTGATGGATTTCTTTTGTATACCCGGCACAGTACGAGCATCATTATCTTTTTACAACACAAGAGAAGAAATTGACAAGTTGGTTAAGGGGTTGGAAAAAGCAAGAATGATGTTGGGCTAAAAGTTAGTTGCCAGTTACCGGTCGTCGGCCTATCCAGGCGAGGGTAAAACACTTAATAGCCAGGTAAAACATTCGAGAAATAGTTGTAACTTAAAATATAAACAGCTAAAGACTGGTAACCTGCAACTGGTAACCGGTAACTAAGAAAATGACAATTAACGAGGCTCAGGACGAGATAATAGAGGAGTTTGCTTTTTTTCCTGAATGGATGGAAAAGTATGAGTACATTATTCAGCTGGCTAAGGATTTGCCATTAATTGACGGGCAATACAAAACAGAAGCTAATATTATAAAAGGTTGCCAAAGCAGGGTGTGGCTGCACCCGGAATTTAAGGATGGCAAAATATTTTTTACGGCTGACAGCGATGCATTAATAACAAAGGGGCTTGTAGCAATGGTTGTAAAAGTTTTATCAGGTCAAACTCCAAAAGAAATAGCAGATGCTGAAATTTATTTTATTGATGAGATAGGCTTACGCACACATCTTTCACCCACGCGCAGTAACGGTTTACTATCAATGCTTAAACAAATGAAATTGTATGCTGTGGCTTACCAGGCACAATCTCTTCAAAATTAAATTGTATGGACAACACAATACCTTTAAGAGATAAGATTGAAGAAACGTTGCGTACGGTGCATGACCCCGAAATACCGGTAAACATTTATGACCTGGGCCTTATATACGGCGTTAAAATTGATGATGACAACAAGGTGCAAATAACTATGACCCTTACAGCACCGGCATGCCCTGCCGCGGGCGACATACTCTTTACAGTTGAAGACAAAGTAAAGGCAATAGAAGGCGTAACAGATGTTCACGTTCACCTGACTTTCGACCCACCGTGGACGAAAGATATGATGAGCGAAGAAGCAAGGCTTGAACTTGGATTTATGTAAGGTAATTTGAAAATGGGCGAATTTGAAAATTTGAAAATGAAAATGTTATAGGAAATAGAAATAACCCTTTATTTCTTTGCTCATTAAAATCTTACTTTAGTATATTTTAAAAATACCGATGTTAAATTCATAATACTGCTGTAAAAAGTTTTTATCTGGCATCATTACAACGCTTTTTGGATGCTTTAACAACCATTGCCCCATATACATAATTTCAGAAGGAACCTCATTTAACTGCGCCCCCTTTAAGTCGCCGGTTATAGCAATACCACTGGCCTGCTGCCACCAGCTTTTTGTAGCCTCATCTTCAAATATGGCATTTGAATTATTCATGCCCACTAACCTGAATAGGTCGTACTTGCCGTTAATGAACGGGCTGTAAACACGGCCGGTATGGCAAAAGGAGCAGTATGTAACTATAACTGATTTTCCGCCAACGGTATCTTTAACCTGGTGATGAAAGGCCACCACGCTAACCGGGTACGCTTTATCTTCGCCATTATATGTTACGCCAATAACAAGCTGCCCGGAATGTTTCAGGGCATCGGCAGCAGTAGTGAATATTTTTTCCCTTGGCTCATCAAAAATTCTATCAGCTGCGTATTTAAAATTGCATAAATATGCCACAGTAGCATAAAGCAAAACACAAGTTACCAGCAGCCCTTTTTGCCATAACTTGCTTTTGCGCAGTAATTGCCACAACGGGTATATAATTATAAGAAGGGCGGCAACGCGAAGCCACCATATATTCATGTTTATAAAATAGCTTACTCCAAGCTTGTGGCCAGCCTGGCTGTGGGGAAAGGGTATAATAAAATACACCTTCAATATTTCAATAGTAATAAGCAGCAGCAATGCTGTTACAAATAGCAGTGTCCTCATAAGCAGTGTATATGGGTTTAAGCCTAAAGAATGATTGATTTTATCACTGGCATTTTATATGTGCAGCAATAGGTTAGCTGCAACAATATGCCAGAACAATTTTCATAACGCAATAAGAGTTATGCAACAAAAATTACTTTGAGAGGATTGTATTATAACAGGGGGATCAATTAAAGATTTTATACAGGGGCAGAATAAAATATTTAAAATAATATGATGCAAAATGCGTTGTTAGCCAGGCTGCAAAAAATGATTTGGGTGAACACTGCATAATATTAGGTGACCTAAATAAAACTAAAAACCTCATACTCTTTTTACCTTTTATTTTTGTCGAAAGCTTGTTTAAATCAATGTAATTTAAGGGCTGAATATTTTAAAATTACCGGTACTAAAATCACTGTACTGCTGCAGGTAGTTGTTGTCTGGTTTCATTACCCTGCTGTTGGGGTGTATTTGCAACCATTGGCTCATAAACATTACCTGTGAGGGAACTTCATTAAGTTGCGCATCTTTTAGCTCACCTGTTATAGCCTTTCCGCTGGCTTGCTGCCACCAGCTTTTGGTAGCTTCATCCTCAAATATGGCGTTGGAATTATTAATGCCCACTAATTTAAATGAATCGTATTTACCATTTATAAGCGGGCTGTATACACGGCCTGTGCGGCAAATGGAACAATAAGTAATTAATACAGGCATACCGCCAACAATATCTTTCAGTTGGTGATGATAAGCAACTATATAAACGGGGTAAGCTTTTACTTCACCATTGTTAACTACACCTATAACAAGCTTGTTATAATCCTTCATTCCCTCACTCGCATTGGTAAAGCCTATTTGTTTAACCTCATAAAAAATCCGGTTTGCAGTAAATTTAAAATTGCATAGGTACGCCACTACGGCATACATCACTAACACACCAACCAACAAGCCTTTTTTTAACCTGTTGCTGTTACGAAGGAATTCTGCAGCGGGATAAACAATTATTGCAAAACCTGCAATACGAAACCACCAGAGATGCATGTTGATAAAATAGCTAAAACCCAGTGTATGCACCATCTGCATGTGGGGAAAAGGCATAATAAAATACACTTTCAATATTTCAGTTGCAATAAGCAATAGAAGCCCTGATACAAACAGTATAGTCTTCATACAGCAGTTGTACAAGTTTATAAGTAGTATGACAAACCTATCATCAATGCCCGCTAACAAAGCGGCTGCAATAGACAAATGGTTTCCGTTACCACCAGGGAGGTATGTAATAGTTGCTAACTAAAGCCTGGCATTAAACACCAGTTATTTGAAGGGGATTTTATAATAAAACACTTTTATGTTTTAAAACCCAAAAAAGTGTAAAGGGCCGATGTACAAATTTGCAATGTTACCAAAACAGAAAAAATTCATTTGGATGAATGACTGATATTTTTAGGTAAAAAGCCCAACAATAATAAAACAACCGGCTAATGCTATGCGGAAAGCCATGGCCCCTGCATCATTAATGCACAGGTGATGCGGTGCTAAACATATACCCGGATCGCTTAACTTTATAGCGATGTGCTGCATATAGGCACCCAAATATTTACTTATAAAATTTAGACTGCATGCCACATAAACGGGGAATAATATGTTTAGCTTTAAACATATTTTTTTATTGTTTGCACAGCCAACAAATAAAACATTTACCCGATAGCAGCACGAATATTACCGTCAAATATGCATCTGTTGTTGATAGCCTGAAGAGCGATATTCCTGTAGACCTAAATAGTCTTGACATTTCCAAAATTGAAGAAGGATTATATTATGTTACTGCTACAATTACACCCGCGAAAGCAGGCAAAGCAGGCAACATAGACCTGGAAACGGATTTAGTGCTAAATACCCCCGCAGATATGCAGGTTGCCAAAAATTCTTTCCATTGGCTGCCCAATTTAAAAGGCGCCAACGGCAATATAGTAGCCCAGCATGTGTTCCGGTCACCATGCATTATACAATCTGTGGGGACAGTATCAGTTGCGCTGATGCCCGATATTGAATTGCTTTCAAAAAATAGCGTAGCCCCTTATTATCTTGATCTGACTTACACCGGCACTGCCATTCAAATGCATTATGGCATATCGCTTTACAAAGTAAAAGGCCATATTTATTATGCCAAAGATGCTGGCTCATTCAACTTCAGCCAGCCTTTGAAGATGGCGTTTTATGTCATGGTTGGTCATCAAAATAATGCAACGGCCTTTTTAAAAAAAGTAAACCGCTTTTTATGGTACACCTGGGCATCTAAGTATACAACTTCTCTTCTGTCGCAAACGTTACCCTTTAAAAGTTACGCCGATACAGGGTATAATATGGCGCTGAGGGATTATTGGGTTAGCGCCGGTGATAACAAAGGAGGTATTACTTTATCGACCTTTTATGATACGATTACAAAAAAATTTATAGGACGGTATTATAAAAACGACCTGTGGTTTCAAAGCTGGTTTAACAATATCCGCACGGCCTGCGGTTTGTATTACTGGGGCAGGCAAGGCGGTAATAAAGAGTGGCAGCAAAAGGCAGTGCAGTGCGTAAATCTTTTACTTGATGCACCACGTGAACATGGCTGGTTTCCTACAATTTATAATACTGAAGCAAAACAATGGATAGCATCGGGCCAGGGCGGCGGCGAGGGCTTGTACCATGTGCCGGATAATGTTTGGGCAGCTTACTGGTTAATGCGTTTTACAAGCGAACAGGCCAAGGTTGGTGGTGCAGAAGAATTGATAACCGGCTTAGGAACAGCTGTATTAAATATACAACAGGCAGATGGCAGTTTTCCCGAAAGAATAGATGTTGCCACGCATAAACCAGATGCGGTATTGCAATCAACAGCTTCAAGTGCTATTTCAACATGGTATTTGGAAGAACTGCTGCTGCGAAAAAAGATACATTCAGACGATATTAAAATCTATACTGATGCGGTAAAACGATCGCTGGCATTTTTATCTGCGAAAGTACTTCCCCATCAAAAATTTGAGGATTTTGAAGTATATCTCTCCTGTTCTCCCAAACCCTTTATGCCATATTATGATTCATCGGTGGCAATGTATGCTCAAAACACGCTTTCTATTCAATGGTGCGCAGAAGCGTATTTAAAGGCATGGCAGTTGTTTAATGACAAACAATATTTGCAGCAGGGCGAGTATTGCCTTAACATATTAAGCTTGTACCAGCAGGTGTGGTCTCCTCCGTTTATAGGTTTTTATGCATTCGGCGGCTTTGGGGCTCAAAATTCAGACGCTGAGTGGAGTGACGCCCGGCAGGCTCAGTTTGCTGAAACATACCTTAACTATTATTTTGCCACAAATAACAAAGAATATCTCGAAAGGGCGGTTGCTGCATGCCGGGCATCGTTTACGCTAATGGTAATTGATGCAAATAAAAATGTAAGCCCGTTCACCTACCAGGGCAAACAACCTTATGAAATACCTATACCTGGCAATATGCCCGAAAATTATGGGCACAGTGGGTTTGATAGCCCCTCGGGCCAATCGGGTTTTCATTGGGGCACAGGAAGTGCGTTAACTACCGCAGCTGTTTTTAAACAGCGGCTTGGAGATGTTTTTATTGATAAAAAGAATGAAACAGCAATTGGAGTTGATGGCGTTGTAATAGAAAAAGTTTCATGGGGCAACACACCCAATTTACAAATTGAAAAATTGCCGGGTACCGAATATTTAAACTTTCATTCACGCGGAAAAGGACAACTGCGTATTATTTTGGATGGCAAACAGATTACCATACCCGCAAAAAACAATTGAGAGAATTAAAACAAGTAAACGCATCACTAATCACCACAATTCCGGCTTTACAGGAAGCGCTAAACACATTATTGAAATGGAAGATTGCAGGGTTTAAGGCAATTAAATGAAATATGCAGCTCCAGTGCCTCATTTAATTTTTAAACGGCCTTTTTAACATTAACTGCATTCAAACCTTTGGGGCCGTTTTCGGTTTCAAAAGTAACTTTTTCGTTTTCTTTTACCCTGCCCGATATTTGGTTAACATGCACAAAAACACTTTCCTGCGATTGCATGTCTTTTATAAAACCAAAGCCTTTGGCCTCGTTAAAAAAAGTAACTATGCCCGTTCTTATAAGGTCGGCCGGGTCAACTTTTTGCGCTTTTGGTGTGCTTATCTGCATGTCTTCTGCCCTAATGGCCTTCTTAAAGCGCATGTCAGGCGGCTTTGACGAAATGTTACCATTTTCATCAAGATAGGCCATCATGTCTTCAAGCGTTTTACCCTTTGTGGCATTTGCCTTGCGTTCTTCCATTTTCTCCAGTTTATCCTGGCGTTTTTTCATCTTTTTCTTATCTCTTTCCTTTTTTCCAATTGTTTCTCCAAAATTTCCCATTGTTATATTACTTTTTAGTGTTCCGTAAAGGTCTGCTTTTTATTGCACATTCTTATAATGATTAGTGGTTCCCTCTCAAAAAGGCTGCTGCCAGTAGATATTTAAGCAACAAATGGGGCGTAAAAGGTATAATTGTGCGCTTATCCAATTTTAAATACCGGGCACGGAGCATTTGTGGCGGCAGCACAAGAATGATATGCTATAACCATTACGTGGCTGCTGCTTAATATTCTTGCCGCATCAATACAACATTTTGTTTTATCTTAACAGCAAATCAATCATCGCTATGATAAACAGGAGAGAACTGCTTAAATTATCAGGGGTGGCATCGCTGGCATCATTACTGCCATCGTCATTTATGCGTGCAGCTGCGCCTGCAGCGTCAAAAGGGCCGTTTCGTTTTTGCCTTAACACAAGCACTATCAGCGGCCAAAAACCCGGCTTGCTGCAGTATATTGATATTGCTGCAAAAGCCGGTTATGACGGGGTAGAACTTTGGATGATGGATATAAAAGACTACCTGGCTAAAGGCAATACGCTGCAATCGCTTGCTGATCTTATAAAAGCAAAAGGCATAACTGTAGAGGACACAATTAGTTTTACTACATGGATGGTTGATGATGATACCCAAAGAAAAGCGGGCCTTGCAGAATTGGAAGACGAAATGAAAATAGTATCAGCATTAGGATGCCGGCGCATTGCTGCGCCGCCTTCGGGCATAAAAGCGGGTACCCCTATTAATGTTGAGCGTGCCGGCGAAAGATACCATGAAATATTGCAGCTTGGCAGAAAGTATAATGTAATGCCGCTGCTTGAATTTTGGGGCGCATCCAACACCCTGTATAAATTTGGCCAGGCGCTGGCGATAGCCGCCGCCGCTAATGACACAGAAGCCCGCATTCTGCCGGATGTATACCACATGTTCCGCGGTGGCTCAGGCTTTAACTGTTTACAGTTAGTTAATGGCAAAGTGATTGATATTATTCATATAAATGATTACCCCGGCAATAAAGCAGTACAAGACCAAACCGACAGCGACCGGGTATATCCCGGTGATGGCGTGGCGCCCTTAAAGCAAATATTGCAATCGCTTAAAGCAATGGGTGGCACCAAGGTGCTTTCCCTCGAATTGTTTAACCAGGCTTACTGGAAACAGGATGCCTTGCTTGTTGCCACTACGGGCCTGCAAAAAATGAAGCGGTTGGTGAATGAAGTGATGGCAGAGAGATAGTTTGGTTTGGCAAGTTGTGGGTTCGATTTTGAAGAAGTGTGGTTACTTTCCGATACAAAAAATGACTTTTATTACTGCCGTTACATTCTGGAACTATGAGATACAAATAAGGTACAAAAAGGGTGTTTTTTTGAAAATTACTCAATTTGTCATTTAGTGAGTTGTTCTAATGACAATCTAAAAACCTAATGGAAAAGAGTTGGTTTTTTAATACAAGAAATTTTCCTCATATTCGTACGATTGAAGTCAATATAAGCGTTGTGCGTAATTTAAAACTACACCCCACTACTTATGGACATAGACAGTTTGAAGTATCGTTACCCTTTAGACCCGACAACTGAAAATTTTATCTTTCGGACGATTAGGGAAATGCAGGATTTGTTACAGGAGACAGTTGCATCGCAAATGAAAATACAATTGCCAGAAAAAGCACAATCGGAGATTTGCCAGATTTATTTTTATGTAGCTATCAATATTGAAAACTTGCTTGACCCACGATATAAACCAGGAATTGACTTAATAAATAAAAATTTTTCAAAGCAATTAGCCAATTTTCAAAATGACTTACAGGGTATTGCTTTAAGTTCTATTAATAAAGGTGTTCCCAAGGCTTACATTCTTGAATACTTGTGTATGTATTTTGAGAGTGGTTACAAAAAAGTATTCCCTAACCAACCATTAATTATAGGATGATTACAGAAAACCAAAAGCATTTCATATTTGATATCAATTGCTACTATCAATTAGAAAGTCAGAAGGAAAAATTTTTATCAGGCAAGCCCATTGATATTTTACCTGAACTCACTTTTATTGCCTTATCAGCAAACAAAAACGGACAGACAGTAAATTGGCAAGCGCATTATAATGACACTTATAATCGCCTCAAAGCTTACGGACTTACGGATAACTGGATAACGCAATTAAAAACTAAGCTTAACAGTTATATTGGTTCGGGCAAAACGGTCGACGATTTTAGAATGAAATTTATGACGCCGATTGACCTTTTAATCAGTATGTTAACGGACATTTTAAAAAGTGTTGCCCCTTCCATCCCAAAAGCAGAAATTGCAAAGTCTGTTATTGGCGACATCTTTCAAAAAAATTATTGGAACGGACCTGTTGTCCAACAAATTAATACTGTTAGGACACTTTCTAATGTGGTTGGGTTTGACACAAACTTTGTCATAGAATTTGGAAAAGTGTTTATGCAACAGAGATAAACTACGCACAACGTGGGTTTTTTGGAAGTGTGGCTGGACGTTGTAAGCATCAGCAGCAGGTTTGCTGTACTTCGGTTGAATCTTAACTACTAAAGTTTTACCCTCAATAAGTTTTGCTGTAGCCAATGAATACAGGAGTTGATATATTATATTAAAAAACAGTTCTGGTTTACCCGTGTAACTCTCGTTAACCCAGAATATACATTTTGAACCTATTTAACCTTCTTTCTTGACTTTTTTTAAAAATAGCAGCCCGAGCTGGCAAAATTAAACCAGTGGGCTTTCCGGCAGGAAATCTTTAGGCGAACATTTAAATATTTCTGCTAATTGGTTTATGTGGTTAAGGTTGTACTTCGCCCTATACTTTGGGTTTTCCACATTTCCAATAAACTAAATTCTGGTGAGCCGTATGCTTGAACTCATGTATCTGCTTGTATCTCTGTGTTTCCTGATGTTTCTGTATGTTTCATCATTTATCCGCCTGGCTATAAAAAAACCTTCTTGCGATAAGAAGGTACAAATGAGATACAAATTTAATCTAAATAAATTGGTAGTAAAAATGCTGTAAAGGCTTTATTTTAAAGGGTTACAGCCTTATATTATGATAGAAAGTGATAGTTATTAGTGGTTTGCTAATGGTTGTTTTTCATAGTTATTTTCCAATACAAAACTTGCTAAAGATATAGTCAAGCTGGTGCTCGTTGGTTATTTCGCCTGTTATTTCGCCGAGATAGTGCAGGCAGGTACGAATGTCGGCAGAGATCAGGTCGCCGGGCAGTTTATCGGTAAGGCCTTGCACGATATAACTTAATGCCTCCTGCACTTTTTCAAGTGCGGCAATGTGGCGTGTGTTGGTTACAAGGGTTTCCTGGCTAAGTGATTGTTCCTGCACTGCGGCGGCAAACAGCTTCTCTTTCAATGCCTCAATATTAATATTTTCTTTTGCAGAAATATAAATACTGTTGCTGTTTGCCGGTTGGAGGTTGCCGATGCTTTCCGCCTTGTTACCTACCATTATATACCGTATGTTTTGTTTTTGCAGATCGCCTTCCACCTGCTTTAATTCTTCCGGCCCCGTTTCATTTACATCAAACAGGTATATAACAATATCTGCATTGCGCATTTTCTCCAGGCTTTTTTCCATGCCCATGTTTTCAATAATATCGTTGCTGTGCTGCCGTATGCCGGCGGTATCAATCAACCTGAATAGAACGCCTTTTATATTCAGCACTTCTTCAATGGTATCACGGGTAGTGCCTGCTATATCACTTACAATGGCCCTGTCTTCATTCAATAACACATTAAGCAATGTTGATTTACCAGCATTTGGTTTACCTATTATGGCAACCTGCACACCATTTTTTATAACATTGCCTAATTTGAATGACAGCAGCAGTTGCTGTACTTTTTGCTGGGCGGTATACAATAATTCAAACAGCCTTGTTCTGTCAGCAAATTCCACATCTTCCTGGCTAAAATCAAGTTCAAGCTCAATAAGTGCTGAAAACTGCAATAGTTCATCTCTAACCTGTTGCAGTGCATGAGAAAAGCCGCCACGAATATTTTGTATAGCTGCTTTGCGACTGGCTTCGGTGTTGCTGGCAATTAAGTCGGCAACGGCTTCGGCCTGGGTAAGATCCAGTTTGCCATTAAGAAAAGCGCGCTGCGTAAATTCCCCTGGTTTTGCCGCGCGTGCACCCTTTTGCAATAATGCCTGCAACACCTGATGTTGAATAAATGGTGAGCCATGGCAGGAAATTTCAACCACATCTTCGCCCGTGTAAGAACGGGGCGATTTAAAAAGCGAGACAACTACTTCATCCAAAATAATATCGCCTTGTATTATAAAACCAACATGCAAGGTGTGAGATAGTTGTTTTGCAAGGTTTTTGGAAGGAAACAACCCGTCAACAACATCGATAGCTTGCGTACCGCTAACCCTTATTACCCCTATAGCACCAATGCCTTGCGGGGTAGCAAGAGCAACGATTGTATCATCCCATCCTGAAAATTTTCCATACATGCGGTAGAGCTTTTGGCAAAATTACTCTAATAACGTCAACGCATAAAAAAGCCCCCGCCGCGGCGGGGGCCTATTATGATCAGGCTTTAAGGTTGTTTATTGTATTCCATGTTATTAGTTGTTGTTTGATGCCTGGAAGCACTGCTGAAATTAATAACAAGTATTTGCGTCAAAGCCTTCTATTGGCTATCATCAATTGCGAATGTAACGGGCTGTCTTTGACGGTATATAACATTACGCCCGTTTTGTATAGCAGCTATCCATTTGCCGCTTTTTTTCACAACTCTTATAGCTTCATCTGCGGTACCGTAGCCAGGGTCATTCTCTGCCTTTACTTCCGAAATATTACCATCTTTATCCACCAGGAAAGATACCACGACAGTGTATTTGCCTGTGGGTGCACCTGCATCTGTTGCCACTTCAGCGCGAAGGTTGCGGCGCAGGTATTTTACCCATTCGTCCATCCCTCCTGGGAAAGAAGCTTGTACCTGCACAGTGTGAAACTCGTGTTCGTAATCTTCCACTGTTTTTGGGGCTACAACGGTGCCTGTGCCTTTGTCTTCAACAGGTGGTGCAACCACATCTGATTTCACGCCGTCCACATTAATAGTGCTGATTTTGGTGTCTTCAAGGTCATTTTGTGTGGGCGGTGGTGTTTTTACCTCTTCCTGCACAATTTTGGGTGGGGTAAAATCGATTTGTTTAATCCTTGGCAGTTCCGGCACTTTGGGCGGAATAACCGGCTGCTTTGGCGGCTCTTCTCTAACATTAGTAAGAGAGTAATCCTGCACAAAAATTGGTGAGATTTTTGTCGCGGCGCTGTTGTTTGCAAGCACGCTGCCAACAATTACCAGCAGGCAGGTAAAAAGCATTACCGCCAGCGCAGTTTTTAGCCTTTTGTTGTAGGTTTTACGCAACTCGTACGCGCCGTATTGCTTGTTACGGCCGTCGAAGATGATGTCAAGCACATCAGCATTAAGAATGTTGTTTTTCTCCATTTTTAAGGTTTTTCCTTGTGAAAAAATATTACACAGGAAGGGGGTTGTACATTCCGCGCGGGGATGTTGTAACAAGTATTTGAAAGCCGTTAATGAGATTCAGCAATGAAGAAATTCCATAAAATATTTATTACTTCACATTGGTTTAGGCGTTATATATGAGGGATAAAAAAAAGGCCCCCCGCTGTTGCGGGAGGCCTGGTATGTATTAGTTTTTGAAAGATTAACCTTCGGAGATGGAGAATGTAATTGACTGTTTTTGACGGTAAATTACGTTACGGCCATTTTGAACGGCAGGCTTCCATTTAGGGCCCCTTTGAATAACCCTTACAGCTTCATCAGATGTGCCATAACCAGGGCTATTTTCAGCTTTAACCTCAGATATATTGCCTTCCTTATCAACAAGGAAAGAAACTACAACTGTATAGTTGCCGGGAGGCGCACCATTATCAGAAGCTACTTCTGCGCGCAAATTACGCTGCAGGTATTTTTGCCATGCATCAGGGCCACCAGGAAACTGGGCTTGTATCTGCACGGTTTTAAATTCTTTATCGTAGTCTTCTTCAACTTTAGGCGCTTCTACCACACCAGTACCTTTTTCCTCAACAGGCGGGGCTACCACATCGGTTTTTATACCTTCCTGGTTAATAGTACCAATTTTGGTATCTTCCAGCTCTTCCTGCTTTGGAGGTGGTTCTTTTACTTCCTCTTTTACAATTTTAGGAGGCGTAAACTGTTTAATTTCAACTTTTGGCGGCTCCTTTGGTGGAGGAGGTGGCGGTGGAGGAGGTGGTTCTTTTTTCTCCTCGTGCACATCAGCCAATGACACATCCTGAACAAATACTGCCGCTTTTTTGGGCCCGGAAGCTCTGCCGGCAACAAGCGA
This sequence comes from Bacteroidota bacterium, assembly GCA_013285915.1. Lineage (GTDB taxonomy): Bacteria > Bacteroidota > Bacteroidia > Chitinophagales > Chitinophagaceae > JABDFW01. The sequence goes on along the minus strand of JABDGS010000002.1, from coordinate 64,476 downwards.
ACCCCCCACCAAAAACAGGCATATCCCCAGCATTACAGCTATCGCTATAAGAAGCCTTCGGTTATAAGTTTTGCGAAGCTCATAAGCACCATACTGCTTATTTCGCCCCTCAAAAATTATATCCAGGATGTCAGCATCAAGAATTTTGTTTTTTTCCATTACTGCAATGTTTAATAAATAATATACAAAACCATTCAATTACTTTTTACCGGCCGGTGCTGCAGGTACAGCAGTAGCAGGTTCGCCCTCAGTTATTCTTACAAACTGGTCTTCCATGGGCGTAATATCAACCAAAGCGTAACGCCCTACCTGTGTTATTTTCATTTCATCCAAAATGTCAACAACATTTTTGTAGTTGCTTTCATCGTTGGGTTTAATAATAACCATGAAGGTGGTATCGGTGTTATTCTTTTTTTGCATTATTTCATCCCTTATCTCTTTAAAGTTTGATGCTTTAAAGTTTGCGCCATTGGGCGAAAGCTGCCCTTCGTAATAGAATACATTATTTTCCTTACCCAGCAAAATGGTCAAGGCTGATTTGTCGTTCAGCTTGTTTTGCTGGTTGGGGTCTTTTGTATCTGCCGGAAGGTTAAGCTTTAACGCTGTTGGCTTACTCATGGTAGTGGTGAAGATAAAAAAGGTAATAAGCAGGAAGCCAAGGTCCACCATTGGGGTTAAATCAACCCTGGTAGACATTTTCTTTCCTTTTTTGACGCCTGGCCCTTTTTTATGTCCCCCACCACTGGAGGTATCCATTTCTGCCATAACAAAAGTTTTTTACTAAGTAATATTGTTTGCTAATCTGCTGATTTAATTGTTCCATTCTTAATACCCACATAAAGTACGCTGCCAGCAGGAATAGCTGACGGGTTGGTGATCATCTGGAATTTAAGAAGGTCGTTCTTTTTTAAAGCGGCTAAAATGTACTTAAAGCCCGGGTATTTAGCCACGTTATCGCCTTTAAGCAAAATATTAACCTGCCTGCCTGCGTAAGCATCTTTAACACCACGCAACCAGTCAACCATTTCATTATCGGTTGAATCTTTAACAAGTATACCGCTTAAAGTTGTAGCATTCATGTCGTCCGGCGACATTTTTGCCTGTTGCTTTAGTTGGGCAAGCGGCACACCAATAAAAGGGGCTTTTGTTAAAAGCGCTATTTCCGTGGGTGTTAAACCAAGGTTTTTGTTTGTGTTAACGCTTTCTATAATTGCCTGCTTGCTATCCTTGTCTGCTTTGCTATCACCTGTTGAAAGGAATATCTTATTGTCTTTGTTCAGCGATATTAATACAAGGTCCTTTTCGGGCGCTTTTTTGGTTACTACCGAAGAAGGTGTATCAATAGGCACAGCCGTTGATGGCTTGGGCTTGGTTGTGAGAATGAAAAATGATAACAGCAAAAAAGCCACATCACACATAGCCGTCATATCAACGTTAGTACTTTTTCGCGGTATTTTCGGTCTGGCCATTGTTTAAATTTTTTACTACGTACAATATAAGATGCATTTAAAACGAATTTCCATAGCCAATTTACAAAATTATTTGTAATTGGCTGCGAAGCTTTGTGTTAAAGTAAAGCCTGACTCATCTATACCGTAAGTAATGGCATCAATCCTTGTAGTAAACACGTTATACATAATGATTGAAATGGCTGAAGTACCGATACCAAGCGCTGTGTTATACAGGGCTTCAGAGATACCTACTGACAGCTTTGCTGATGCATCTGCACCGCCCGCTTCGCCCAAAGATGAGAATGAACGTATCATACCCATTACCGTACCCAACAGACCAAGTAAGGTTGCTATTGATGCGATGGTAGAAAGGAACACGAGGTTTTTCTCCAGCATTGGCAGCTCAAGCGCTGTAGCTTCTTCAACTTCTTTCTGAATATTAAGCACTTTTTGTTCGGTGTCAAGTTCAGTGTTGGTGATCATTTCTTTGTATTTGCGCAAACCGGCTTTCATTACATTACCTACTGAGCCTTTTTGTTTGTCGCATTCAGCAATCGCCTTATCAACATCTTTGTTGGCAAGGTTATACTGCACTTTACGGATAAATTCAGCAATGCTGCCTGTACCCTGTGCTTTTGTAACAGTTAAAAAACGCTCAACAACAAATGTTAAAACCGTTAACAAAGTGCCTATCAAAATAGGTACTATTATACCGCCGGTATACATACGGCTCCAGTTGCCCTTAGGGCCTTCGTGTGATGGCCAGAAACCGCCTGTCATATCAGGGTGATCGAAATTTTTGGGGTCTCCCAATAGAAAACGCCAAACGGTATAACCGATAATTATACAAACTAACGGTGCTAACCATGAAACGGAGTTACCTGATTTTTTAGGTTGTACAGATGTTGTGCTCTTAGTTGCTGCTACTGTGGCAGTTGGTTTAGTTTCAGCCATGACGCAATTGATTTTTTAGGTTTTTAAAACTAGTATTCAAAAAAATTTGATTTAGCAATTCTAACGAAAATTCACTTCAAATAAAAAGTATTTTCTAAAATTCTAACGGAAGGGGTGCACAAATTAAATTTTTTTTTTAAAAATCAAATTGGTTTTTATTTTTTTTTATTAATTCAATAATGTTTTTTGCCTGTTTTACCGAAAACATGGGTATTTAAAGACCTTTGGCAGCAGGCATTTTGACAATTATCATTTCTTTGTTAGCATTGCCATTCTTTTAAAGCAAGTTTATTATTTATCGCTAAAAATTCTTCATGAAAAAATTGTTAACAATAACGGCCCTGTTTGTATGCGGAGGCTTGTTTGCCCAAAAAACACCTGTGGTGGTACCATCCGCTCAACAGCAACCTGTACCAAACAACAGGCACGAACCGGAACAAGGCCCAAAAAAATATACGGATGTAATAACAGATAAGGCGGTAACAAAGCATGGCCTGTTTACGGTACACAAGGTTGATGAGAAATGGTATTTTGAGATACCCGATTCAATTTTAAACAGGGAAATAATGGCCATTACCCGTTTTAGTAAGGTGGCTGGTGGCGGTGGCGTGTATGGCGGCGAGTTGGCCAACCAGCAAACAATATTGTGGCAAAAAGGGCCTTCAAACAATGTTTTTCTAAGGGTTGTAACTACCATAAGTGTTGCGGATTCCACCAACGCAATATATAAAGCAGTTAATAATTCATACGTAAACCCTATTGCTGCCGCATTTGATATAAAAGCGCTTGGCAAAGATTCGGCAAGCGTAATTATTGATGTTACTGATTTTTTCAGGGGCGATAACCAGGTGGTGAGTATAAGCCCTGCTGCAAAACGAAGGCTTAACCTGACCGGGCTGTCACCAGACAGGTCATATATTCAAACCATTCATACGTTTCCGGTTAATACAGAGGTCAAAACAGTAAAAACATATATTTCATCGGGTGGGTTTGGTCCGGGCGCGCCTGGCTCAGCTTCATTGCCCGCGGCAGAGGCAGCTGGTGCAGTAACTGTTGAAATGAACACATCATTTATTATTTTGCCGCATGAGCCTATGGCAAAAAGGGCATACGACCCCCGTGTTGGCTTTTTTGCAGATCAATACCAGGTATACAGTGATGATGAGCAAAAAGTGGAAGAAAATACATTTATAACACGCTGGAGACTTGAACTTAAAGACGAAGACTTTGAGAAATGGAAGAAAGGGGAACTTGTGGAACCTAAAAAACCTATAATATATTACATTGACCCTGCAACCCCCAAACAGTGGCGCCCCTACCTTATTGCAGGTGTTAATGACTGGCAAAGGGCTTTTGAAAAAGCGGGGTTTAAAAACGCTATTATGGCTAAGGAATGGCCGGAAGGCGATACCACGATGAGTACAGAAGATGCCCGTTTTTCGGTGATACGATATTTTGCATCTGATATTGAAAATGCGTATGGCCCAAATATTCACGACCCCCGCAGCGGTGAAATACTGGAAAGTCATATTCAATGGTATCATAATGTAATGAAGCTTGTGCACGACTGGTTTATGATACAAACCGCGGCGGTTGACCCTAAAGCGCGGAAAATGAAATTTGACGATACTCTAATGGGCCAGTTGATACGTTTTGTATCATCGCATGAAGTGGGACATACGCTCGGCCTGCGCCACAACATGGGCAGCAGCAGCCGCACGCCCGTAGAACTATTGCGTAATAAGGCATGGGTTGAGGCACACGGCCACACGGCAAGCATAATGGATTATGCACGATTTAACTATGTGGCACAGCCAGAAGACAGCATTACTGAAGCCGGGCTCTTTCCCAGGATTGGGGAATATGATAAGTGGGCAATTAAATGGGGCTATATGCCAACGGGCGCAAAAGATGAAAAAGAGGATGAAAAGATTATAAACAAATGGGTTATTGACAGCCTTGCCGCTAACCCGCGCTTATGGTTTGGCACGGAGTTAAATCCCTACGATCCACGCTCACAAACAGAAGATCTTGGTGATAATGCTATGAAGGCAAGTGAATATGGGATAAGGAATTTAAAGAGAATAATGCTGCAATTGCCAGCCTGGACAAGCGAAGAAGCGGATAAGTATGACAACCTGAAAGACATGTATAACGAGGTGATAGGGCAGTTTAGCCTGTATATGTCGCACGTGTTAAGAAATGTAGGCGGCATTTATGAAACCCCGAAAAGCGTTGAACAAACAGGCGATGTGTATGAACCTACACCAAAAAATCTGCAAAAAGATGCGGTTGCCTTTTTAAATAAGCAGTTATTTGAAACGCCTTACTGGCTTATTGATAAAAACATACTCGATAAATTTAATAACCCAGTTAGCAACGATGCTGTTGCAAACATGCAAACAGGTGTAGTAAACAGCCTATTAAGCGCAGCCAGGTTAAACCGCCTTGCTATAAGCAGTACCCGGTTTGGTACAACTATAACTTACCAACCAGACGATATGCTGGATGATATTAAAAAAGGCGTTTGGAGTGAGTTGGCCACAAAAAAACCAATTGATGTTTGCAGGCGTAACCTGCAAAAAGCGTATACAGAGGATTTAATAAACATTATTAACCCTCCGCAGGTTGCCAATACGCAAGGCCTGCCAGCGCAGGTTATTGCACTGCTTGGTACCAATGTAAAAAATACCGATATTCCATCCATTGTACGGGCACATTTAACAACACTGAGAAATGAGATACTCGCAGCAATACCCGGCACTATAGATAAATTGAGCAAGTATCATTTACAGGACGTTGCAGAAAGAATAAAAAGGGCACTTGACCCAAAATAAATTATTTGGTTAAGATTTTACAAGCCGGCATATCATTGTATGCCCGCTTTTTTGTGGCTGAACGCTTTGGGAAATAAATTAAAGGTTTGCCCGGCTTAAACCGCGGCTGTTCCAGTGCCTGCATGCATTAATTTTTTTGTGAGAGGGTTGCGAACATTTTTGTATAGTAAGGTGCCGAAATATGATATTGCCGGGCAAGTGATACAACATAACCCGTAAGTGAACTTAGTTCAGTAAAATTACCTTTTTTAAAATCTGCGTGCATAGAAGTAATTGATGCGTACGGCATTGCGGATAATTTGCTGATAGTTTTTTCAACAATATCTACTGGTAAGGTTACACCATTAGCTATTGCCGTTTGCAGCAATTCGCCCATCAGCCCAAGAAGCATCTCCTTATAATTGCCGTTATTAAGAACGTCTCCGATAGAAGCATCAAGGTATGACGTAAGCGTGGCAATTGTTGAAATAAGAAAATACTTTTCCCAGCAAACCTGCTCAATTTCCTGTGTGTATGCTACGTTTATACCCGCCGCTGAAATCACACTTTCAATCATCTCAAAATCGGCATTTCGCTTGCCGCTCATACCAAACCATAGTTGGTTCGTATTGCCGAATTGCTGCACAATGCCCGGCGCTATTAAGCGTGCAACAAGATAGATGCAGCCATCGGCAACGGTTGCGTAAGGATATATCTTTTTTATTTTTTGTGGGGCATCCAACCCATTAAGCAAGGGCAAAAAAATTGTGCTTTGTTTAACCGCCGGTTTTAGTAATCTTATGCTTTCATCAAGGTTATAATTTTTCACACAACAAATAATCAGGTCTGCTTGTCCAATTTCCTCCACTACAGACGTTACAACACTGGGCTGGCATATTATTTCTTCATTACCTGTAATTAACTTCAGTCCATTATTTTTTATTGCAGCTTCATTTTCGCCCCGGGCAAAAAAAATAATTTTAACGTTATCAGTCCCATGGTAGTGAGCAGCCAGTTTTGCGCCAACGTAACCACCCACGCCTCCAATACCGATAACTGCTATTTTATATTCCTGCGTCATAACTTCAAATTTAATTACGAGTTTCTGCCAATAGGTAAAACCACCTATACAAAGGTGTTGCTAAAAAATTAAAGAAAACAGCTTCAGTTTTTAACGGCCGCATTTGCGGACAGGCGTATTATACCGACAGGTTTTCTAAATAACAACCAGCACGCAATTTATTACAGCACCTGATATATGATTAAGCAGTTACGGGCTAAAAATTTAAACAATAAAATATCCCGCTACAGTATTCCGGGGTGGGTGAGCCGGAGTTTTTATTGGCTGACGTTTTGAGAAAGCTTTACATTTGATTTGCCTTTATTTAAACCAAAAATATGCAGGAAAATAAACAGCAATACAGCCTTATTGATCTAAGCCATACTATACATAACGGGTTGGTAACTTATAAGGGCCTGCCCGCGCCCGTTATTTGTGATTACCTAAGCCGCGAGGATTCAAAGAAGTTTTATGAGGAAGGTACTTCTTTTCAAATAGGCAAAATAGATATGGTTACCAACACCGGCACTTATATTGATTGCCCTTTTCACCGGTACAGCGACGGCAAAGATTTATCAGAGGTTACGCTGGACGCGATTGCAGAGTTGCCCGCCATTGTTATACATGTGCCCCATACAACAGCGCTTGCTGTTGATGCAACATATTTTAATGGCCTTGAATTAAACGGTCGCGCTGTGCTGGTGCATACGGGGTGGGATGCACATTGGAACACGGAATTGTATTATGAAAATCACCCCTTTTTGACAAAGGATGCCGCAGAATATTTACTTAGCTGCAATGTAAAACTTGTTGGTATCGACAGCCACAATATTGACGATACTCGTACAAAAAGCAGGCCTGTGCACTCAACTCTTTTAGGTGCAGGAATATTAATTGTTGAGCATCTTTGTAATTTAGCTGCACTGCCGCAAACAGGTGCAATATTTAGCGCAGTTCCGCCAAAATTTAAGGGCGCAGGCACTTTTCCCGTAAGGGCTTTCGCAAAAGTGGCATTGCAATAAATTGTGCTATAAAAACCATACCGAAACCATTTTTTATGAAACCTTTATTGCTTGTGCTGGATGATTGGGAAGGCCTGATTGCAGCCTCACCCTGCTGGAAAGAAATAGAGAATATTGTTGACATAAAATACCTGCAGGGGCCAATAAGTGAGGCTAACAACGCCGACATTGCCGCCGCTAATTTTTTGATGGCAATTCGCGAGCGGACACCCCTAACAGAAAAGGTGTTTGCAAGGCTGCCCAGGCTGGAACTTGTGTTGCAAACCGGCGGGCATGCCTACCATGTTGATATAAATGCAGCCCGTGAGCGCGGCGTAAAAATTGCACTTGGCCGACATGTAAAAGCACCGCTGGCGTCAGTACCGGAGCTTACGTTTGCAATGGCGCTTGGTATTATGCATAAAGTGCCACCTGCAAATGCAGCTATGCATGCAGGCAAATGGCCTTTGGTAACAGGCCGAGTGCTTGCAAAAAAACGCATGGGCATACTCGGGCTTGGCAGGCATGGCGCCCGTGTAGCACGTATTGCACGGGACGCTTTTGATATGGATGTAGTAGCATGGCAGCGCACAGAAGCAGTGAGCAATAATAATAGTGATATACCAAGAGTGTCATTGGACGAACTTTTAACCACCAGCGATATAGTAAGCATTCATTTAAAGCTTTCGCCCGAATCTACCGGTTTAATGAATGAGGGTAATTTGAAAAAAATGAAACCCGGTGCAGTGCTTATTAATACTGCACGCGGTGCTATAATTGACGAGGTGGCACTTGCCGGTGTACTTGTTAATGGCCCGCTGTCAGCAGCGGGGCTTGATGTGTTTGTGCACGAGCCGCTGCCTGTTGATTCTCCGTTGAGGTCTTTGCCTAATGTTATTATTACACCGCATATCGGCTGGACGGTTAAGGAGGTGTTTGAAGAATTTGCGCAAATTGCGTGTACACAGGTACAGCATTATTTACAAGGCAGCCTTAGTGCTGATGAATTGATTTAGATGCGCTGAAGGAAGCAAATAGTACCCTTTAAACGCAGGGCACAGAGTTTTGCACAGGAGTTTCACAGAGTTTACTTTATAACCCTTGCGCCTCTTCAACATAATATTCACCTATAGTTGAATCTTGTTTATGAAGATCAATAAACAACTACATCTTTTCGGCCTGTTTCAATTTTGCCGTAGGGGTTATTGATAAACTCCCGTACAAAACTGTCCCAGTCGTTACCACTCATTACCATGTGTGCACCATTGGTATACAGCAACCGTATGCTGTTTGGCATGTAATGATGGATTCTGTCAATATAACCGGGCCTGCAGGCGTAATCCATTTCGCCGTCGGCTAATAATATCGGTTTATCTGAATAAAACGGTTGCTTGGTTTCTTTCTTTATCGGTGGTACCTGCCAGCAATCGCACAAAGCCTTGTATACATCATTTATGTGGTAGCCCGCCATATAAGGATATGCATTAGCTACTTCATTTAATACTGCCTCGTGGTGATAGGCAGTTTGATCCGCGCAATAAACTGACAAGCGCATTCCTGATGGCCCATCAGTACCTCTAAAAATACCATCTAATCGCTCCTTGATCAATTGGGTATGGTCGCCGGCAATCATTTTGGTTATCATTGCCGGTAAATCTTTCATTCTTCCAAAACTGTTGTCAATTATATCCAGCAGATCATTTCGGGTATACTCGATGGTTAGTGTATCTGTGGTTCCTTTTTCTAAATACCGTATGCTGAAAGTCTTGCCACCAATTGAGGAAAAATATTGTTTAAACCTCTCTTCAAGATTTGCGTATAAGGTTTTATCGGTCGAGTCTTGTTCCACTCTTTGAAACAATACATGCAGCGCTTCATTCAGGTTGGCCGGCTCATCTTCATCAATGGGTACAAATGTGGGCAGTGGCGAATCCAGCACCAGGGATCTTACACGCGAAGGATCTTTTTGCAAAACTGCAAGCATTAGTCCTCCGCTGTATGAACCACCCGTAAGATTAACAGAATCAATATGCAATGTGGCTAACAGATCGTCAATATCCGCAACCGATTCATCCGTATTATAACCTGACAGATCGATCCCTTTATCAAGCAATGCCTTATAATACCTTTTGGTGCCTTCCACCATCATGCTGTCTTTATTCAGGTTCATCCGGTATGCCTGTTTTATTGCATCACTCAGTTCATCACCTTCAAGTCTTGGCTGCGCGAACCATGTACCACGCTGCTCGAATGCAATGCAGTCCCTGTCATTAATAATTGCGCGCCCCGCGGCGCCCCGCGCCCACCTGAGCGAACTGCCGCCAGGGCCACCGGTTGTAAAAAGCAACGGATCGTTTTTTTTGTTTGGGTTTTTACTTTTAACAACAATAAAAGGCAGCTTAATTGTTTTGCCATTGTTCTTCGTCCTGTTCTCAGGTACAATTAAATAAGCGCATTGAGTTTTAAAACTGCTGTCAATGGCAACGGGGCATGCACACGGTTCAATTGCGCGTATTTGCGCCGGACTGCTTTGAGCTTTTACAATCGCCGGTGTAATAAGTATAATAACAATAGGCAACCAAACTAATTTCATTTCACTTGTTTCATGCAAAAATAACCATGCCGGCAAAAAATCATTTTGTAAAAAACGGACATTTATATGCTGTGATCAACCAGTTTATGCCCTGTAAAGTTTATTACATCCTTGTAAAAGTGGCTTGTATCGTAGTACCCATAACTACAGGGGTCGAAGGAAGACCTATCGTTAACGTAAGCTGTTAATGCAGTTCTTGCCCTGGTAATAGAGAAATAGTTTTTGGGGTGCGTGCCTATAACCCTGTTAAAATAACGGTTGATGCTTTTAGAGCTGATGAATGAGCGGGCTGCCACCTCATTTACATTATATTGAAGGTTACCGTGCTGATAAAAGGCGATTGATTGCATTACGATATTGGTATAATGATCAGCACCTCTTTTGCGGCCTAACTTCAGCAGCATATAATCCTGCAACAATTTCACGCGTGCTTCAAAATTATCCTGCAGTTTTATATTTATCAGCAAGGCCGACGGCAGTATTGTTCGCAACTCAACTACATCACCAGCCATTTGAGGCTGGTTAATATTGAAGACTGCTTTCAGCCCACCGGGAAAAAATTTAACTGTAAAGATATGATCTGCCGGATGATTGATCCTTTCAGTGACAATGTCCCTGACCACCGCAATATCTTCGCCGGCTTTTATAAAACGCTGCGTATTACCAATTAAAAGGTGGTATGCAGGGCCAAGATTGATCCAGAAGGTTGGCGTAAAGCTGGGGAACATTTTTACTGAGAACCCTTTGTTGCCAAAATATTGTTGTGTAGTAACGCGGGAAGATTCAGAAAAGAACTCAACAAAATCCTTTAACTCTTCACACGGTTGGCTAAACTGGTATATTTTCCTTATGTTTTCGAATATCTCAACCATCGCTCACATTAAGCTGCTAAATTACCAAGAATATACCTAAGTAATTTTTGCCTGGATGGTTTTACAGCATAAACTGTAACAATTAATTAACCCAAGTTGCTAGTTAGAATAGATAAAAAGAGAGCATTAATAAAAGATAATTTTGAGTTACCACACACAAAACTCAATTATCAATGCTCACAGAGGATAAAATTATAGGGATTTACTGTATTGTAGATGATATTTTAAAGGCAGTAGGCCATAAAGAAGATAGGCGCAGAAAGATAAGTGACAGTGAAGTAATAACGACGGCATTAGTATCAGCGCTTTATTTTGGTGGCCATATAGACAATGGGCGAGGCTTTATGAAAATGACAGGGCTTGTTCCTGGCATGGTTGATAAAAGCCGGTTTAACCGGAGGCTCCATAAATTGTCGGAAATAATTTTTTCTATGTTCTGTCAGATAGGCCATGAACTCAAAAGCCTTGCAGGTGCATCGGAATATGTGATAGATTCCTTCCCTGTAGCAGTATGTGACAATATAAGGATAAGCAGGTGCAGGATAGTGAAAGGGAAGCAGTGGCGGGGGAAGCAGTGTAGTATGAGAAGGTACTTTTACGGTGTAAAGGTGCAGGTCCTGGTCAGTGCAACCGGCATCCCTGTTGAATTTGGTTTTGTTCCGGGATGTGAAAGTGATGTGCAGGCACTCAAAAAATTACCCCTGGCGGTAGCGCCCGAAAGTAAAATATATGGCGACTCAGCCTATACTGATTACCAGGTAGAAGATGACATGAAAGAAACTGAATTAATAGAGCTGATGATACAGCGGAAAAGTAATGCCAAAAGGAAAGATGAACCCTGGATAAGGTTTATAAAAGAATATATGAGAAAAGGAATTGAAACATCCTTTAGTGAAATTAAAGCATTGTTCTTACGAAAGATACATGCAGTAACTTTTAAAGGGTTCCTGCTTAAACTGGCAATGTTTATTTTGGCTTTTACACTTAATAAACTCACCAATTAACTAGCAACTTGAATTAATTAAAGTTTGTGCTTTTTGCTATGCAACAGTTTGCTTTGCAATTGGGGGCGCCCCCTGCTTTGCACCGCTGCTGCACAGCAGAAATAACTATACCTGTTATTAAGCAGTTTCCAGTTTCCTTTTTTGCGGCTGGCCTTTGCCCTCTGTCAGCAGCTTAAACAAACTGTCTTTTATATACTGGTCCCAGCCTTTTACACAGCCATCATAACACTCAACTTCCGGCACTAAACCAATGTGTGTAAAGTTTATTTGTGTTTCGTTGTGGCCAGGTATAATTTCAAAAATCATTTTAGTGCCGTTCCACTCTTTTTTGTCTGCAAGCCAGGGCAGGTTGCAGTCTGTTACAAGCCATGCCATTTTTTTACCGGCCACTGCTTCAATAACTTTAAAGTCAACAAATGTTGTTTCGTTAAAAGCTATGGTAAAAACGTCGCCTTCTTTTTCGCTGCTGCCCTCGAAATTTTCAGACCACCAGGCTGAAACATAAGTAATACCCTTAAATGCCGCATCGGCTGTAATGTTTGCTGCTATGGCAGCAGTGTAATCTTGCTTTTTCATTTTGTTTTAGTTTTTTGTTTTATTGTTCAAAATCGTTTCAAGTTTTTGCAGTTTTGATGCCCAGAATTTATCAAAGTAGTTTATCCATTCCTGCAGTTTATTAAAGCCGTCCTCCTTCAAAGTACAATACCTTTCCCGGCCAACATCCTGTATAGAAATAAAGCCTGCGTTATACAGTATTTTTATGTGCTTTGATACAGCAGGCCTGCTCATATCAAAATTGTCGGCTATGCTGTTTATCGTCAGGCTGTCTTTTGAGAGCATCTGCAGTATCTCGCGCCTGCTGGCATCGCCCACTACCTGGAATGCATCAAGCGTTTGCTGTGCCATGTGTTGCAGTATTTAAAAGGTTATTAATTTTTGCAATGTTCTTAGCCCAACCATCATGCATAGCAGTATACAAGGGCACATGTATACCTTCTTTAAAGCCAGAATGGTTTAACCGTAGCTCAGTACCATTTTCTTTTTCCTGCAACGTCCACTCCACTAGCGAATCAACGGTAATCTGCATGTTGCCAGGGCCACATTTCCATGAATAAGACAGTTTTGTAAACGGCTTAACCTCCAGCACCTTACAATATACGATGCCGTCAAATTCAAGCGCCGGAACGGGGTTTACCTTAAATTGAAAATCGTAGCCCACCAACGGTAAAAAATCGTTGGGCATAAGCCATTGCGCCATAAGTTCAGCGTTGGTTAAATATTCCCAAACCACCCTGGGCGGATGGGTAAAGAAAAAGGTATGATTGATACTTTTTGTCATAATATGTAACTTTAAAGTTACGCAAACTTATATGTAACTTTTGAGTTACCCAAATTTTTCTTGATATTTTTTAAAAAATTTTAAAATAAGTACTAACCCCACGGACGATTTTAGAGAGCGTGCCTGGGCTGGATAAAAATGCCGGGCAAAAATGAAACCCGGTTTTTTATTGTAACGACAAGATAAATTTAAGCGGAATTACCCCCATTTATTAGTAATTTGGTTGTGGCACAAACCATGCATCTGCTTGCCCTGCACCATACAATGGTGCGCTTATATTAGTACATGGTTTATTAATGACACTTAGCGCAGAAGGAAAATGCTATGATAACTAAAGTTACTGCTTCCGCCAAGTTGTACATACTTACATTTACTGCAGTCGCCAGTTTAATTGGCCTGGGCCTTTATGGTATTAAAGACATGGGCAAAATGAATGATGATACCCGCACACTTTATGCAGACAGGGTATTGTGTATGCGGCAATTGGCTAACGTACGTTTTGAATACCTGGGCGAAGTGCTCCCAATGGCGCTAAATGCAAAAAACAAGCTGGTGATATTTGACGAAGCAAGAAAAAGGGTTAGGGATGCGAAAGCAGCCATTGATATTAACTGGAATAACTATAAGCTAAGTTACCTGACTGGCGAAGAAAAGCTTTTGGTAGACGAAACAGACATACTGAAAAAGCAGGCTGACAACACAATTGAAAGTCTCGAAACGGCATTATCAAAAAAAGACATGGGTGCCCTGGATACGCTGATCAAAAAACAACCCCCTTCAATCGTGCCGCCATTTGTTACAAAAATCACTCAATTAATGGATTTGCAGGTGAAAGTAGGCAGTGAGGTGTCAAATAACAGCCAACGCATTTACCAGCAGTCCTCAAAAAATTTCTTTCTATTAATCCTGCTTTCACTAACAATCTTGCTTCTTCTTTCATTTTATATCATCAAAAATATTAAAGATCTGATTAACGATATTTTACAAAGCCGCAATATATATAAGGAAAGCGAAGAGCGTTACCGGTCGCTGCTTGAAAATGCATCAGACGCTATATACCTGGTGGATGATAAAGGCAATTTTGCCGAGGTGAATGAAAGTATGTGCGGAATGACCGGTTATTCGAGAGAAGAATTACTTAAATTAAATATAGAACAGCTTGTAGACCCTGAGCAACTGAAGACTGACCCGGTTATACATGGCTACCTTGACCCCGACAAGCCAGTAATAAGAGAACGGCGGCTGGTGCGCAAAGATGGGGAGGTATTTGATGTTGAAATTAATGTGAAGAGGTTTGCAGAGAAAAAAAATATGGTAATTGCGCGTGACATTACCGGTAGAAAACGAATGGAAGCTGACCTTAGGGAAGCCGAATTGAAATTCAGGACGCTTGCCGAAAAATCGATGGTTGGTATTTATATCAGTCAAAAGGAAAAGTTCACTTATGTTAACCCGCGGTTTGCTGAAATATTTGGTTATAAGCCCGAAGAAATTATAGACGCGCCGGGCAGCGCCATTGATATAATTATCAGCAAAGAAGAGCAGGCAACAGTGCGTGAGAAAATATATAACAGGTACCGCGGAGTATCTGATAATGCACATTATGATGTAAAAGGCATGAGGAAAGATGGCAGCCATAATTATGTAGAATTTTTTGGCAGCAGGGTTATAACTAACGGCGAGCCATCTATTATAGGTACAATGATTGACATTACAGAACGCAGGAAGGCTGAAGAAGAGCTAAGATCATCGGAACAGAAATATAAGCTGCTTTTTGACAGCAACCCACAGGCGCTGTGGATGATTGCAAAAGACGATTTTACTATTATTTCAATTAACGAAGCCGCGGCTAAACTCTACGGTTATACAAAAGAGGAACTTTTATATAAGAATATCACAATACTGAGGCCTGCGGAAGACAGGGACCAATTGCCTGCTATATTTGATAAGGATTTCACTGATTCGCACGATGTTGGGTTCATAAAACAAGTGAAAAAGGATGGGTCAATTATGTATGTGCATATTATTGCACACGATATAGTTTTTGAGGGCCGAAAAGTAAGGCTTTCCTTAACAACAGATGTTACCGAAAGGCTTAAAGCACAGGAGAACCTCCAAAAGTCAGAGGCCAATCTCAGGGCGATAATGGATACTACTGACACAGCTTATGTACTACTTGACACCCAGCTTAATGTAGTTACGTTTAATTATGTAGCGGTTAGACTTTTAAACGTTCAGCTCAGCAATTTTCCTAAGGAAGGAGGAAGTATTGTTGATCTAATACCTCCCGAGCGGTTGCCGCAGTTTCGCAGGTATTCTGAAGATGTATTAAAAGGTAAGAACATAAGCTATGAGGTTAATTACCTACTGGCAGATAGCTCTATTGGCTTTTTTAGCGTGAGGATGTTCCCGATAAAAAATGCAGAAAATGAAATATTTGGGATGCTTGTTGAAGTAAGTGATATAACAGAAATAAAAAAATATACCAATGCCATTGAGGAGCAAAATAAAATGTTTAAGGAAATTGCATGGCTGCAATCTCACATCGTCAGGGCGCCGCTTGCGCGTATGATGGGCATAGCAAATTTGATTAAGGATAACGATTTGGATATTGAAGAAAACAAAGAATTTTTGCAGCACCTTTCAACTTCCGCTGACGAATTGGACACTATTATTAAAGATATAACGGCTAAAGCCAACGAAGTAAAAATGAAGGTGCTCTAAGCTGGCCGAAAAAAAACCTGCCTGTAATGTCCTATCCCTTGAATGTATAATATGAGTTTGCCTGCGCGGTACAGGTAATAACAAGATCGTTAACACAAACATGTTCGGGCAGCGTAGCGCAATAGTATACAGTATCAGCAATATCAGCATCATGCAACGGCTCAAAGCCATCATATACCGCTTTTGCTTTTGCTTCATCTCCTTTAAAACGTACGAGCGAAAATTCTGTTTCGGCGGCACCGGGGTGTATAGCAGTTACTTTTATTTTATGCGGCAGCAGGTCAATACGCTGCGCCTTGCTTATAGCATCTACCGCAAACTTGGTGGCACAGTACACGTTGCCGTTGGTATACACCTCCTTACCGGCAGTTGAGCCAAGGTTTATAATATGCCCTTTGCGCTTCGCTATAAAAAATGGCAGCACTGCTTTTGACATATACAGCAGCCCTTTAACATTTGTGTCTATCATCTGGTCCCAGTCGTCAATTGAGCCTACTTCAAAGCTGTCGCGCCCTGCAGCAAGGCCGGCATTGTTTACAAGCACATCAATTGCCTGCCATTCTTCGGGAATACTTTGTATTTGGTTGAAAACATCTTCTTTTACTTGTACATCAAAATGCAGTGGTAATATTTTTATATTGTATTTGGCTGTTAATTGTTGGGAAAGCTCATCAAGCCTCTCTTTTCTTCTGCCGGTAATAATGCAGTTCCACCCATGAGATGCGAATTTTTCAGCTATAGCCTTTCCAAAGCCCGACGTAGCCCCGGTAACAAGTATTATGTTGTTCATGCAGCGAAAATAATTAATAAGCTAATGGCCTGCACGCGCTTTTATAATGAAATTATTTTATAGGAAGTATGCAGTACTGCGGCAGCGTTCTACCTAAGCAAAACAACAGTGCCTTTGCGGTTAACCACATGATCATTATAATCAATCCCGCGGGCCATAAATACATAGGTCCCGCTGGGCTGTTTTGAACCTGCAAATGTTCCATCCCACCCGCTTGATGGGTCTGCACCGCTGAACACAAGGTTTCCCCAGCGGTTGTACACTCGGAAATAGTTAAACTGCTTTAGCCCGGCTACAATGGGCTTTAATACATCGTTAAGGCCATCGCCATTTGGCGAGAATGCAGTAGGTACAAAAATTTCAGGGCCGGTTTGGTATATCTTAACCATCACATTGCTATACCCATAGCAGTTATCAGTGGTACCAACCTTAACCGTATAAGTTATAGTTGTTATGCCAGGCGCAAATGTTGCAACAGGGCTGGCTATGGCGGGGTTGTCAAGCCCTGTTACCGGTTGCCATTGATATGTAGTGCCGCCTGTGGCATTAAGCTGTAGCGGTTGACCTGCAACAATGCTGGTATCGTGCCCGGCAAAGGCATTCACGGGCGGAATAACCTTTACTGTAACAGTGCTTGTGGTTGGCTTGGGGCAATTGGGTTTGCTTGCTGTGTCGTATACTACAATTTGATACGTGGTTGTACTTTCTGGGCCCGCCACAGGCGTTAGGGTATTTGCACGGTACAAGGAGTTTACAGGTGACCACGCGAATGAACTACCTTTAATGACTGCAGATAACTGCACTGTTTTACCGTAGCACAGGCTTACATCCGGCCCCGTATAAGCCGTCGGGTATGGTATCTCACTTATAACAATATCGCTGGCGGCAATACAGTGCTTGCTTATTTTAGCTATTACATGGTAATCGGTAGTATTTACCGGCGAAGCATACGGGCTGTCTGCAGTACTGCTGCTTAAATTAATGGCCGGTTGCCATGAAAAATACAAGGCATTTGTGTTTGGTATAAGTTGTATAGTATCGCCAAGACAAATAATAGTATCATTACCCAGGTGAACAAAAGCACTGTCAACAACATTTACGGTAACCGAGTCTGTGTTGGTGCAGCCCCTGCCGTCATCAAAAGCAACATAATATTTAGCAGTATCAACAGGATATACTAAAGGCGTTTGGCTGTTAATGCCTGTAATATTATTGCCGGGCGACCATGTATATGAGCCCGCAATACCCGTATTTGCCGCAAGCTGCAGCGTATCTGAGTTGCATACCAACGTATCCCTGAAAGGCATCATAATAAAGGGCCTGTCTCTTACATCAAATGCTTTTGTAAGATTTTCCGTGCACCCTTTTGTGTTAGTGACAGTGAGTGATATGTTCGTTATACCTGAGACCGAATAACTATGCAGCGGATCTGTGGTATCGGAGGTTGCACCATCCCCAAACGACCACAACCAGCTATTAACAGTTCCATACTTTGATACAGAGGAATCAGTAAATTGATAGGGCGTTTGAAGACAACTACCCTTAACACCAAAGTTGGCCACAAAGCCGGGGTAAATTAGTGCCAGCGTGGTAGCAGAATCAGAGCATTGCTGTCCTTTATTTACAACCAGCTTTACGAGGTATGTACCAGTATCACTATAAAGATGTGTGGGTGTGGGGTTATTGGTGGTATCGGGGTTGGCGTGCTTATCACCAAAATCCCAGAAATAGGATTTGATCGCGGATGAAGTTGATTCATTCTTAAACGGCATCGCCAAACTGTCGCAGTTTACATAAGTTGGCTGCAGGTCGGCAGCGGCAAAGTCGCAAGCTGCAACACGCAGCAAAAAATCTTTACGGTGCACGCTTATAGGCACCCCATGCCGCCATTCCGTTACGCATACATTAACAACATAGCCACCCGCTGCCCCGATATTACCTGTAATAATACCGGTTTTGGGATCTATTACAACATTGTCACCCAAAGGGCTTTCGCCGGTGTAACCGCCATTGTACGTAACGCTTTCATAAGGAGGGGCAGAAGGCGCAACGTTACCTGAACTTAACGCATCACCCCTGTTATATGCATCACAAAAGGAATAGGACAGTGAATCTCCATAGGCGGGGTTGTCACTATCTGGATCAGTAGCGCTAAAATCAAGCCGTACCCTTTTTTGCTGGCAAACAAGCACCGTATCTTTTACATCAAATATTGCGCTTGAATTAGTGCCTGTGTTACCCAAAACATTGGTGCCGGGTATGCTGCACGCATAAGTAGCGCCCTCACCCGGGTTACCCTGGCCTGGCAGCTGATAAAAATGCACATTAAGTATAGTGAATGAGCGGCAGCAGGTTTGATAAGCAATTGTATAGCCGTCAGGTTGCTTTGGCAGATCAATACCAAAATTAAAATATCCTATCTGGTAGCAAATGCTTGGGGGATTTTGAATACACGTGAGTGGCGATTGAAGCTTGATTTCATCATACCCGGTTCTTTCAACTATCCGCGTTGTGAAAAGAGAACCCGTGGTTCCAGTATTAGTAAAAACGCCGATTTCAACTTCAAGGGGCATAGGCGCGGCTGATTGCCCGGGCGGCGCCACAGGGTTACACTCCCTAAACAGCCGTAGTGTTACGGAATAATGGTCAGTATTAGGTGTAAGGCCCGGCCCAACGTACCTGTAAAACATCTCCCCCCCAGCTATGTGTAATGCAAAAGATGGTATATAAACAAAAATCAGTATTACAAGTACACTGTATTTTTTCATCACTCAGTATCCTCAATAAATTGCAAAACGTATTTGTTTACGGCATCGGTTGCCTCCCACATACCCATATGCCCTGTATTTTGCAAAATGTGAATATAGCATGTTTCTGGCAGATGAACCTGCTGTAAAACGTCATTCAGCGGGGCTGCAACATCTTCTGTACCGGCTATAAACAGAACCGGTGTTTTACTGTTACGTAATACAATTGTCCTGTCTGGTCGCCCCATCATTGCCCTGTAATATTGCTGCAGTGCTTCTTTTTTAAAATTAATACCGTTTTCAATCAAATCATTTACTTTATCGGCAAACCGCTGCTTATAGGCGACCGAAAAAAGGTTGGGCGTTGTGCTTTTTATAAAAGCATATCCACCATACTCATCCATCATCTTTATACCTTTCAGCCGGTTTTGCTTTTTTTCTTCGCTGTCAGCAAAGGCGGTTGAGTGTACAAAGCCAAAAGCCACGAGGCAACCGGGATGTTTTTCGGCAAAAGCCAGTGTTATATACCCCCCCATACTGTGACCGAGCATTATACATGTGTTTATCCCCTCCTTTTGCGACAGTGCAAGCAAACAATCAGCAAAATCGTCAAAAGACTGCAACCCCGGGCTATATGCAGAAAGCCCGCTTCCCGGCAGATCGGGCACTATTACCAGGCAGTGCTGCTTTAAAAAATCAACCTGGCAATCCCAAATGCGGCTGTCCTCGGCGAAGCCGTGCACCAATATTACCGGCCTACCACTGCCACTAACAGAATAACTGACGTTGCCGCCCTTATATTCAAATGCTTTTTGCATGCCTTTTATTTTACTGGGGCAAATCTTTTTTTAACTATCATCACCAGGTTCCAAACAAAGAACAGGCAGGCAACCACAAGCGCAATTTTTGAAAGAATATCACCATACTTTACATAAAAGGTTTGGCCTGTTAACGCAGGTATATTGTATTTCAATACGGCAGGTTTGTTCCAGGGCTGTGTTTCAACAATGTCACCCCGCTCGTTGATTACTGCGCTTATGCCAGTATTGGCGCTACGGGCCACCCAACGCCTTGTTTCAATAGCGCGCAGGCGGGCGTATTGCAAATGCTGCTTATGTCCCGGAGTATTACCCCACCAGCCATCATTGGTTATAATAGTTAAAATATTGGCGCCTTTTTGTACGTAGGTGCTTACATATTCTCCATAAATACTCTCATAGCATATAATTGGTGCCGCAATATAAGGTTGGCCAGGTTGTTGCAACACGGACGAAGAATCCTGCCGGCCATAGCCGCCTGTTGTACCACCAAATTTTTCAAAAACAGGGGCCATAAAGTCGAGGAATGAAGGCAAAGTTTCCACGCCAGGCACCAACCGGCTTTTATGGTAATATTCAACCGGTACGCCGTTTTTTAAAGCTACGGCAGCATTAAACTCATCTGCATAACCGCCATCATATAAAAATGAGGTGCGTGTCACCTTTTCAGGCCCGTAATTTTTTAGTATTTCCACGCCGGATAGCAACGTGATATTAGGATGGCTTTGAAGAAAACTGAAAATTGGCTGGTAATCAGCATATCGCAATAACTTATCTTCATACGCGCCTCTCTGCGTCATTGCCGTTTCGGGCCAAAGTACAAGTCTCGTGTTAGAGTCCACTGCGTTCGCAGTCAGCGAAAGCAACAATTGAACCTGCGGCCCTGCGGCATCGTTGGCAAACTTGCTGTATGGGTCAATATTAGGCTGAGCGATAACAACATTTGAAGTTTGCGATTTTGGGTGAACAGACGGGATAAGCAAAATAGACAACAGCAATGGAACAACCAATACAGCGGCAGGCACAATTAACTGCTTCGCGGCAAATTTGCGGGCAAGTATATTTTTGAATACATCAAACAACAAAATATTCATCACCAGCACCCAAAGCGTGCCCCCGCTTGTGCCTGTGAACTCATACCATTGCACCCAATTGGGGTTTGATGCAAATACATTACCCACAGTTAACCAGGGCCAGCTTAGTTGCCAGTTAAGATGTATATACTCAAAGGCCATCCAGAACAATATAAGCGATACATACCCGGTACGCCTGCCAAACCTTCTTTTAAATACCCTGTAACCCCACCACGGCAGGCACATAATAAAACTGTTAGCTATAAAAGCGGCTACTGAGCCAACATCGGTTGAGTTCCATATCCACCACGTAGCGCAAACATTCCATGTAAGCATTGACAGATATGAGAGGAGGAAGAATAGCCTTTTATTGCTGATATTATCCGCGAGGTAAAGCAGGGGTATAAAAGCAAAAAATATTAAAAAAGTTAAGGGTGAAACAGGCCATGCCGCCCATAACAATAAGCCGGATAAAAAACTAAGGCCAAAGGCAGATAACTTTTTCAAGCAGTAAGATTTTCAGGGGCGTAAGGTCGGAAATATTATGATGTGATGACGGATTTTGAATAATAAGAAATGGTGAAAAGATGGTTATTAATACTTATATTTTCCCTTCCACCTCGACTTTAAAAACTTCCTCAGTTCTTCTTCGCGGGCGTTGGCGCCGGGCTCATAAAAGGGCGTACCTGAAATTTTATCCGGCAAATACTCCTGCTCTGAAAAATTGCCTTCATAGCTGTGGCTATATTGGTAGCCTTTGCCGTAATCAAGGTCTTTCATTAAGCGGGTTGGTGCATTGCGAATGTGTAAAGGAACGGGCAGGTCGCCGTGTTCTTTTACTGCGGTCATTGCGGCACCTATTGCAGCCGTTGCGCTGTTACTTTTGGCGCTTGATGCAAGATATATAGCACACTGCGATAAAATAAGATTTGATTCAGGATAGCCAATTTTATTAACGGCGTCAAAAGTAGCGTTTGCCAATAACAGTGCATTGGGGTTCGCATTGCCAATATCCTCACTGGCTAATATCAACATACGCCTTGCTATAAATTTCACGTCTTCGCCGCCTTCAATCATCCGGGCCAGCCAGTACACAGCAGCATTGGGATCGCTGCCGCGCATGCTTTTTATAAAAGCCGAAATAATGTCGTAATGCTGTTCACCCTGTTTATCATAAATGGCAATGCGTTTTTGGGCAACATCCATTACGAGGTTGTCGGTGATGGCGGCCCCGGCCCCCTCTAAATCTCCCCCCAAAGGGGAGACTTGAAAACCAGCGGAGATTTGAAAGCTACTTGTAACAACAAGTTCAAGTAAGTTTAAAAGCTTCCTGGCATCGCCGCCGGAAATATTTATTAGTGCAGAGGTTTCTTTTAACTGTACATGGTATTGCTTTAATACCTCGTCGGTTTCAAGCGCATGCTTTAGCAGGCTTACCATACCCTGATCATCCAGCGGCTTTAGCACATAAACCTGGCACCGGCTTAATAACGCCGAATTAACTTCGAAAGAAGGGTTTTCAGTAGTAGCACCAATTAGTATGATAATGCCTTTTTCCACAGCACCCAGCAAAGCATCCTGCTGGCCTTTGTTAAACCGGTGTATCTCATCAATAAACAAAATTGATTTTGACTGCTGTTTTGCAGTTTCAATAATCTCCCGCACATCTTTTACACCGCTGCTTATAGCACTTAACTGATAAAACGGCATTTGCAGTGTATGGGCAATAATATTTGCAATGGTTGTTTTGCCTGTGCCCGGTGGCCCCCACAATATCATGCTGGGTATATTTCCCTTTTCAATAGCGGTGCGCAGAATACTGCCCTTGCCGGTAAGGTGCTGTTGCCCTACCAGGTCGTCAAGTGTGTTTGGACGCATTCTTTCTGCCAGCGGCGCCTGTGAATTCATGCTACAAAGTAAATGTTTTTGCTAATTATTTTATCAATACAATTTTTATGCGGATTTTATTGATAACCCGTATTACTCTATTTTTACCGCAATTAAATTTAGCCAATGACCCTTTCGCTCACGTACATTCTTATTGCTATTACAGTTATTACTTCATTAATTGGTTTTTCAAACCAAAAAGTTATTGACGACCTTATTTTTTACCCACCCGCTATAACCCAAAAAAACCAATGGTACCGTTTTATTACCTGCGGGTTTATACATGCTGATACAGGCCACCTGCTGTTTAACATGCTTTCATTTTATTTTTTTGGGCAAACGCAACAGGGCATAACGGGTGTTGAAGATAATTTTATTGCTGCCTTTAACAGCAAAGGAGAAATGTTGTATGTGCTGCTATATTTTAGTACACTGGTTGTTTGCCTGTTGCCAACTTATATAAAACACAAAAACGACTACCACTACAAAAGCCTGGGTGCGTCCGGCGCCGTATCGGCTATTATATTTGTGGGAATATTTATTGCGCCCTTAAATAAGATTGGGCTTTTTATTATTCCCCCCATAATACCAGGATTTATTTTCGCCCCTATATATCTCGTTATCTCGGGATACCTGGCTAAGCGTGGTGGCGGAAACATAAACCACTCTGCACATTTGTGGGGCGCGTTGTACGGTTTAGTTTACTTTATCGTTATGTGCTTTTTAATAACTAACATAAATCCATTAACCAATTTTACTGATCAAATAACTATGTGGTTTAAGAGTTTTTAGTAAACTCAATCTTCAATATTTGTTTAGTTGAAGGCGTGATTTTAAACCTGTTATCAATACGCAGGCCTATTATCCAAATTATTTTTTTATCCATCTCCAGCACCCAGGTTTTTTCTTTACCGGTAGCTGATAATTTTTGATCAATAAAAAAGCGGTTTAGCTTTTTCTTTTTTTGCATACCGAGCGGGTAAAAATAATCGCCGGTCTTCCATTTACGCAGCAATAAAGGGAACTGAATATTTGCTGCATCAAGCATGGCTATGCATGCATCGGAAGATATGGATGAATTATTGTTTGCAACAATGTTAAGCGCGAGAGAGCCTTCTTCAAATATTATTTTCTTCTCACCTTCTTCAATTAAAATATGATTGGCTTCCCGCGATTTACTTGGAGCAATTATAAGCCACGCGCGGTTTTTTATAATGCGGTGTGTTAATGATGAAATATAACTGCCGTTGCCGGACTGCAAAAGCTTTATTACTTCCTGCGTTTGGGCAGCGGTAAAGCCGAATGGTTTTATTATCTCCCACACAAGCGTTTGCAGCGGCTCAGCTTTTTGCAGTTTTAGTACAGGTATGTGCCACTCGCTCCCTTTTTGTTCAAGCAGCTTTTTTTTGTGCAACTCAACAGCCTGCGTATACAGCGTTTCTGCTTCTTTAAACCGTTCAATATTTTGCAACAGGTTATCTTCAGCATTTGCAAATATTTCTTTTGCCGCGGGCAACATTTGCAGCCGGATAAAGTTGCGCGTATATTTATCAGAAGCATTGCTTGAATCTTCTACCCAATCCAAATTATTTTCTTTTGCGTACGCCAATATCTCCCCGCGTTTTGCAAACAGTAAGGGGCGTATAATATCGCTTTGTTTTGCCGGTATGCCATGCAGGCCGCTGATACCGGTACCGCGGAAAAAATTTATCAGCAGCGTTTCAATGTTGTCGTTGGCGTGGTGGGCGGTGGTGATGTGAGACGGGAATCGTGAATCGTCAATCGTGAATGATGATGTGTTTTCTCCAGGCGCGTTTAGTTTTTTCTCTTCTTTATTCACGTTTGACGTTTCACGTTTCACGCTTTCAAACCACTCATAGCGCAATTTTCTTGCTGCTTCCTGGATAGATAGTTTGTGCTGTTGCGCGAATGCTCCGGTATCAAAATGTTTTACCAATACAGGTTTGCCATATTTGTTTTCAAGGCTTTTTACAAAGGCTTCATCTCTGTTGCTCTCCTCGCCTCTTAATTGAAAGTTGCAATGGGCGATGATGAAGTCATAACCGGCCTTGTAAAACAGGTCAGTTAATACAATACTATCCACTCCCCCACTTACCGCCAATATTAGCTTACTGTGCGATGGGTGCAGGAAAGGAAACTGCTTTTGCAGGTGCTGCTGAAACTGTTGAAGTAATCCGGCCATGGCTGCGAAGATACGGCGGGGAAGACTTTAACCACAGAGGAAAGGCAGGAGTTGAAGAAACACAGAGTAAAGGAGTTTTTTTCATAGCCTTCGGCTGAAATTAATTGAACGCAGATGAAAAGGATGTTCAGGATGAACGCAGATGCCTTGCAATCCTATAAATCCTAACAATCCTGGTTATCTGCGTTCCATTGTATTACATGCAAAGCTGCCAAGGAACAGCCGACGAGGGTACCGCAGTACAACTGAGTGACACAAGGGACGGTGAATAATGGTGTGCAGCCGGGCAAATAGTTTTTATTGCATTTGCTGTAGTAATGCTATTGGACATAATGCTATTCTTCAACAGATCACGCGTTTCGCGTGATGACAGCGCTATTCAGCTTCTGCCACTTCGCTCCAATCAACTATAAACTTTAAACTTTAAACTTTAAACTGGGGGTTCTTACCCCTTCTTCTGCTCCTTTGCCCAGGTATCGCGCAGGGTAACGGTGCGGTTGAAGATGAGTGTATCATCCGTACTGTCTTTATCAACGCAGAAATAGCCCTTGCGCAGAAACTGGTAATGGTCGCTTGTGGTGCCGGTTTTAAGCGCGGGCTCGGCGTATGCGTTGGGAATAATATGTAATGAATCGTGGTTTATATAATCTTTAAAATCGCCTTCGGCGGCGCCTACGTTTTCTACCTTAAACAGGCGGTCGTACAGGCGAAGTTCAACAGGTACGGCATGCGCGGCGCTTACCCAATGTATAGTAGCCTTTACCTGCATGCCTGCGTTTGCACCACCCGTTTTACTTTCGGGCACGTGGCTGCAGCGCACTTCGGTAATGTTGCCTGCGGCATCTTTTACTACTTCCTCACACTTAATTATGTATGCACTTTTTAAACGCACCATTTGCCCCGGTGCCAGGCGAAAGAATTTTTTGGCAGGTGTTTCCATAAAATCTTCCTGCTCAATATACACCTCACGGCTAAAGTGAATATCGCGGTAGGTAACCTCAGCTTCTTCGGGGTTGTTTTCGCTCTGCACCAGTTCGGTAAAACCTTCTGCCAGGGTGGTGATTACTACTTTTATGGGGTCCATCACCACCATACGGCGCACGGCGATCTTGTTAAGGTGTTCGCGCACGCAAAACTCCAGCAGGCCCACGTCTATCAGGTTTTCGCGCTTGGCAATGCCCACGCGGTCGCAAAAGTCGCGAAGGCTTTCGGGTGTATAGCCCCTGCGGCGCATACCGCTTATGGTGGGCATACGCGGGTCGTCCCAGCCGGTTACGTGTTTTTCGTTTACTAATTGCAGCAGGCGGCGCTTGCTCATTACCGTGTAGGTAAGGTTTAGGCGCGCAAACTCGTACTGGCGGCTGGGGAATATCTCCAGCTTTTCAATGCACCAGTCGTACAGCGGCCTGTGCGGAATAAACTCCAGCGTGCAAATGCTGTGCGTAATGTTCTCTATGCTGTCGCTTTGGCCATGCGCAAAGTCGTACATGGGGTATATACACCATGCATCACCCGTGCGGTGGTGGTGCGCATGCTTTATGCGATAAATAATAGGGTCGCGCATGTGCATGTTGGGGCTGGCCATATCAATTTTGGCACGCAGCACTTTTTCGCCATCGGCATATTTGCCTGCGCGCATTTCGGCAAACAGCGCGAGGTTTTCCTGCACGCTGCGGCTGCGGTAAACGTTTTCAACACCCGGCTGCGTGGGGGTGCCTTTTTCAATAGCAATTTGCTCAGCGCTGCTATCGTCTACATATGCAAGACCCTTTTGTATCAACTGCGTGGCAAAGGTGTAGAGCTGCTCAAAATAGTCGCTTGCGTATAGCTCCTGCGCCCAGTTAAAGCCCAGCCATTGAATATCCTGTTTTATGCTGTCAACATATTCCGTGTCTTCGGTAACGGGGTTGGTATCATCAAAGCGAAGGTTGGTTTTGCCGCCATACTTTATGCCCAGCCCAAAGTTTAGGCAAATGCTTTTGGCATGGCCAATATGCAGGTAGCCATTAGGCTCCGGCGGAAACCTGGTGAGTATGCTGGTGTACTTGCCAGCCTTTAGATCTTCCTCTATTATTTCCTCTAAAAAGTTAAGCGATCTTTCTTCAGCCATCCTAGTAATATTTCGATGGTTACAAAGATAGGGGATTGGGGATTGTTGAGGATAGCAGTGGTGTTTTGTGGCGGCTGTGGTTAGACAGTCAAAGACTGTCTTTTATTAGAAATCCTTAGAGCGCTGCGCTAACTCTAAGGATAGGGGGCACTTTAGCGGTTGGTTGGGGGCGGCTATGCGGAGCCAGTCGGGAGACTGGCTTTTGGAAATTCTTCGCAGAGGTAACTCTAAGTTTGGTTGGCGAAACTTTTGTAAATCCAAAGAATTAATCAAGATACCAATCAGAATCTCCATCCTTATATTCAAACCAATATTTTGCAGGGTTAAACCATTCGTTAAGATCACCGGTTATTGCCGAAAGTGTTTCTCCCTTAAATTCATTTGATAAACTGCGTTGTTCTAGTATGTGACCCAGTTTTGGAGATACAACATTCCAAAGCAAATCTTTATTTTCGCTGACCCTTCTCCTATTCACTACTTTACCTTGACATGCCCTATAAAATAAATAAACTCCTCCGATCAAGATATAAATATCTTCTATACTTTTATCATTTATTGCTGACTTTAACGCACCATTGAAAAGCGACCAACCTTTGTAGGCTTGAGATCTTTTGTCCAGTAAAATATTTTTCTCGTTTACCACAGCCTTTATGTCATTTCTATCCCCTATAACATCACATATGTAAATCTTGCCTAGTGTGTTATTCAATAAGTCTTTGCCATCACCATAATATTCTGAATTATCTATTATAGGTATAGGGGTATCAAATCTTTGATTTATTTGTCTATCCATCTCAAAGCTCTCAACTATGGATAAGATTTCTTTCGAGAGTGAACTTGTTTCATTTTTTTGTATCCATTTAACACTTATTTGTTGATGCTTTTGACTGTATAAACATTTTTCAGGGCAATAGTTTTCAAATAATATTATATCATAAGATGTATACTCAATAATTAAAGGTGATATGTCGTTGTTCAATAAGTCAGGAGCTAATTTTTCAATGAATGTATTGAAGCCTAGCTCCCTCCCTAAATCTTTTGATAGCGTACCTAAATAATTTAGCAATCTTGATTCAATCGTCCAAAAAAATTTATTTTTTATGAAATCATTTAAAGGCAAAATTTTTCTAAACACTTTAGATTGAGCAATCTCTTCAACAACAATAGACGGTATTTCATTCTGTTTTTTTTGTATCTGTTGTTTAGCTACTTCTCCCTTAAAAGTGTTATCAATCGTATCAAATAACCATTCCGCAGCCGTTGAAGCTCGAGAATAGGGATTACCTTCAGACTCCTGGATAAGACTAATTTCTTTGTAAATATGTTCGAATAAAAAATCCATACATGTTAAGCCAACTTTGATATATTCTTCATCAAATTCGAGGCCATCTCTGGAAACAGTAGTTCTAATTTTTGAATTATTGCGAATTGAAATAATAGCAGCTATAGTTCTCTCATTTCTGCCTTGATAATTAGAATAACTTTGAGCATATTTTGTTAATACGGGGAAATTATCTAAAACTCTTATGCCTTCTAAACAAACAACGGGGGCCGTATTTCTACGAAGAAAAAAATTGGGGATATTCGAAAATAACGTGTATGTAGCAAAAGACATCTCATAATTTTCTTTCGTCGATGACGTCTTCTTGTCGGATATAATCTTTATATCTTTGAAAATATCATTTTTAGCATTATCCTGTAAGTAGAAATACTCAAAAGCGTCTTTGGTATTTTTAAATCCTATTTCCTTTTGAATTGTTTTGTTTTCAGTGTATAGAACCTGGCAAGCCGGGAAAATAATCCAATACCTCAAAATCTGTTCAATGCTTCTCTTAGATAGATCCACTGATGGTCTAAGTTTAAGTTTGACAGAAGTCCCAGCCCGTTTAAGTGTATCTAGATCTTGATGCTCGCTAGACAATTCTTTCAATAAATAGTTGGAGTGAACTGAAGTCATTCTAATTCTGTATCCCTTTTCGCCTTTTTTTGTCAGTATTTCAACATCATCAGAGACCATAAAACAAGTCAAAATGCCTATTCCAAATTTTGAAATGGGCGAAAAATCAACATTCTTTGTAATAAACTCGTTGGTGCTGTAAAATGAAGACCCTACCTTCATTAAATGGTTAACAATGACGAATTTATCCATACCAACTCCATTATCTCTGATTACTAACTCCCTTGTGCTACTATTCCATTCAACTTCTATTTTTGAAATTGAATAATTGCCTTTTTCAAGATAAGAACGGTATCTTATAGCATCTATAGAATTTTGCAATAATTCCCGTATTACTACTGTTGGATCATTGTATATGGTATGTCCAACTAATAGATCCAAAAGCTTTCCTCTGTCTAACTCAAATCGCAGTGGGATTGGGTCATTCCCTTCAACCTTAATATTTCCTTTAACAGAATGCCAGGGAAAATTGAATCCTTCACCATCTGCACTTTGAGAACTTTTTTCAATCCACCCTTTTGATTGTTTAATTTGGGAATCAGCATAGGCAAGATATTCACTTAGCGTAAAAAAAGGCCTTTCTTCTATAAAATCTGCTGTTACTGAGATTATTTGAGTATCTGGATCATCATCTTTAAGCAACCTTGATATAGGAAGAACTGAATATGTACCAAGCTGCTTTTCCCATTCCAAAATACCTACCGGATCTGTAATATTCAGTGCTTTAAACGTAATTGAAGGAGTTCTGTCTTTTGTGATGTGTAACAGATCTAGTGTTCTCAATATAATTGCATTATATTGTACATTAGCGGATTCTTCTTTAGAACTGCCGTATGTCTCATACAAAGGATACTTAGCCTCGTCATTAAGATCGTTTAAGTGATGGCTTTCGCAAACCATCGCAAGGCTGTGAACAAATCTCGGTGGCAGTTTTTTTAATGATTCATTTATTTGTTGGGCAATAATACCAATGCCATTATTCCATTTATTTATATTTTCACCTTTAATCCATTCTCTTATTCTCCTTGCATGCGTACTTCTTACAAATTCTTGAAAATAAAACTTTTCTTGATCAACGTCAGAGGATGAAATTCGTTTGCGATAATCCTCACTTTTCGGATCTGAAAAAATAATATTTTTAAAAGTTTTGTATTCTTCATTATCATTTCTTTTCGCAAATTCTAAGTCAGTAGTCAGCATGCCAAGATCATGAACGTAACATGCAAGTACCAACATCAGCCAATCAACACTTGTCAATTTGCTTTTTGTTTTATCAGGAATAAGCCATTCTGCAATATCAAGCATGGCATTTATATGCGAAATGTCATGCTTAGTATAGGTAAGGAAAATACCGGCTGAATTTCTTCCAATCAAATCAAGCATTTCCTTTATTTCATCTTTGAAACCCGGCAAACTAAAATTTCTGAAATTGGTTAGATCAGTACATTTTAAAGCATTTTTTTCGGCAAGACTGTTTAGAGTTTCCATGGAATACATTTATTAAATTTTGCGTTAATATCACATCAATATAAGAACTAAAAATTAAAAATCAAAGCATTACCTTTCTTTTCTTCGTCGCATTATCCCAAGATTATCAAATAACTTTTAAGACTGCTAGTAAAACCATTCTCGAAACTGGCTTTTAATTTACAATATCCAAAAAAACTTAACCTACCCATCCCACGCTATCCTGGGAGTTAGCGAAGCGCTCTCAGGATTTTTAATAAGAGCTAGCCTCCATCCTGTTAACTACTCACCCCGCACTAAACCCTCTTTGCAAGTAAAAATGCCGTCCTTTGGTCTAGGCATATACAGCAGTTTACCGCAGGTTTTGTTTTATTTGCGCATGTAGTTCTAATTGACATATTTTAGCTAAAACAGGAATTGAATGCATAAAACAGGCCGGGTGAGATTGTATGTGATGCTGGCTAGCATACTGCTGTTTATTGCATCGCTTACACAAACAGCGTATTATGTTAGCAACGCGAATGATGGCGAGTGCCCGGCATTTTTGGCGCTGCTAACTGGCTGGGTTGGCCTGGGCATTGGCGGCCAATTAGCGTGGCTGGCAAACCCTTTGCTGTTACTTAGCTGGATATTTTATATGAGAAAAAAGAAAGCCGCATTGTATACCAGCATGGGTGCATTGCTAGTGGCCATATCGTTTACCTTTTACCGTGAAATTGTTATAAATGAAGCTGGCACCATGGGTGACATTACAGGCTACGGCAGAGGATACTTTTTGTGGCTTGCCAGTATAGGGCTAATGGCTGCAGCAACAATCATAACAAGGCTAACCAGCCATGATTGATATTTAAATATTCGACACATAAATTGCCTACGTGGCTGGCTGCCATACTTAACCTGACGTTTCGTGGGCGAGGGATTTGTTGGGCTGTGGCGCTTTGGGGGCGGTAGTGGTGTGGTTGGGCAGCCCCGATGTTTCGGGGTTCGCTTCGCCTGGATGACAGTTTTTTCAACTTTTAAAAAAAATAATTCCTGCTTTTAGCGGACAAAACAGTGTTTTGTATATATAGTAGTAGGGAGGAGAAAGTTACCAGTTTCCGGTTTCAAGTTTCCGGTTATTGAAGCGAAGGAGAGGGTGTTTCCAGTTTGAAGTTTGAAGAATGAAAAGTGAAATGTCAAAAGTCAGTCGAATATGAAAAGCGTGAAAAGTGAAAAGACAAAAGTGAAAATTAAACCAGCAATTTTGGCAACATTTGGGCCGGGATTGGATGATATTAAAAAAATTACAATATGTGGTATTTTTGGCATTTTTAAACCGCAAACACAAGATAATCAATTAGTTAGTAAAAAAACAGGTGGCGCAGATTGGCTACGATTTGGCGTCTTTTGTGCTGGTTTTGGCGTGAGTTGGGGGCTAGGTTCGGTTGGTAATTGAGCTGCAGTTGGTGAAATGGGCCGCCCCGAAGTTTCGGGGGTTCGCTTCTCCCGAAGTTTCGGGACCTGGGTGACAGCGCTACTACCCTACCTGTTAAACTGCCCAAAGTGCCAGAGTATTCCACTGGGGTCGTGGAGAAAACATTCGCTGCCCCAGGCGTTTACTACTACGGGTGAAAGCTTTACGCGGGCGTATTTGGCGGGCAGGTTAAGGGCCTGCAGCTCTTTGAAATAACGGTTAACATCATCAACTTCCAAAAAAACCATGGTGTTGTCTATCCAGTCTTTTACGTAGGCGTCCTGCAGGTAAAAGCCGAGGCCTTCTGTTTTAAAGTAGCTCATGTTGTGAAACAGTACTACTTCGGTAAAGCCGAGGTCGCGGTAAAAGCTGCGGGATATAGTAAAGTTTTCTGAGCCTATGAACGGCCTTATGGATATGCCTTTGTGCTGCATGGTTGCTGGTTTTTTATTATACGTGCGTAAATTACTGCAAGCGGCTTGTAAACGTTAATTTTTGTATGCGGGGTGGACAAAATGAGGAGTGAGGCGTATGGGGGATAGGTAGTTTAAAGTTTCCAGTTTAAAGTTTAAAGTTGATTGGAGCGAATGAGTACGATGTTTGAACGGGCACCTTGCCTACCTGCAGGCAGGTTTGGGTAGATTTATAAGATGAGGATGATAGCGAAATTTAGAATGGCTTTTGTTAATAAATTTGTTCACTTAAAAAAACACCTATGCATTTTACTAAACTGGTGCCGAATGTTTTTTACGCTGATATTAAAGATGGCCTTACCATGTTTGTTGATTGCCTTGAATTTACTATTGGCCATAATGAAATAAATACCGCTAACCCTTTTTGCGTTGTTGAAAAGGACGGCCTGCGTGTAAACATTTTTCAAAACGCAGCGTATGCTGAAAAAGACCATCCTGAATTCAGGCTGGTTACCCATAATATTGAAGAAGTTTATGAAAGGGTGTCGTCAAAATTTCCCGAGTTGCTGCACCCCAACCTTAGAAAAATTACCCTGCGTCCATGGAACGCAAAAGAATTTGCGCTGATGGATGGGCAGATTGGTATTATTGTACAGGAGTGGTAGTTCTGAACGGGGATTATCTGAACCACGATTTGGGGAGATTTTAAGGATTAGGAAGATAATTAAACGAGTTGAGAGGAGATGTCAATTCAACAATAGACCCCGTCCTGTATAACGGGAAGAAATCTGTTGAGAAAATGTGCTTAGTTGAGGAGCATTACTACAGCCAGTTGGCTATATAGTTATCAATAATTTTACACCATGAGTTTCAACAATGCGCCACTTAGGTATTCTACATTAGCGCCTCAATATCCCCCCAAAGGCGGTATTTAGATAAGTGGTAAAAAACTGCGTTTACTAACGGCCTAATTTAGCATGTACAGCCCCTTCGGTTTTATTATTTGCTCAACCCATGCACATTTGTTCAGGGGCTTAAAACACACACCATGAATATTTCAGCAAAAAACTGTCTGTCAATTGCATGCTTTGCTATTATTGGTGTTGCGGCGCACAGCCAAACGAAAACGCAGTACAATCTTGCACAGCTTTTTAATGAGCATAAACTTACTGCTGTAAACCGCGATGTATCAGTTGATGCGGGCAAAAATGCTATTATACAAAAAGAAGATTTTGACGAAGGCATTGTATGGCTTAACGGTGTTGCTTTTACCATGGGTACGGTTGAAGTAGATATTAAGGGGCAGGATGTAAATCAACACAGTTTTGTAGGGATTGCTTTTCATGGCGCGAACGATTCAACATTTGAATCTATTTATTTCCGGCCGTTTAATTTCCGCACTACAGATTCTGCACGTTTGTCGCATGGCGTGCAGTATATAAGCCTGCCGGCATACCCCTGGCAGCGCTTGCGGAAAGAGCAAAGTGGCCTTTATGAAAGCATTATTAGCCCCGTGCCTGACCCGGATAATTGGTTTCATGCAAAGTTTGTTATTACTGCAACCGAGGCGCTGGTGTACGTAAATAATGCTGCTACTCCTTGCCTTAAAGTAAGCCTGTTAAGCGTACCAAACAAGGGCATGATAGGCGTTTACACTGCTGACAGGAGTGGTGGAACCTTTGCCAACCTTACCATACAAAATGATTAATTTTTTACATCGCTGTTATGCTCACCTGCAAAGCTTAATTATGATGAAAATATTTTTACTTGCCCTCGCGGCAATCATGATAACCGGCACCTGTTTTAGCCAGGCAAGCGCCACCGGCGTGCTGCAAAAAATGTATAGCGCTTATAAAGGCAAATGGTATAAAGTGCTTACTTACCAGGATGTAATTGAGCGTTACCACCACGACAGTTTAACACGAGTTGACAGTGCTTATTGCACAACTGTTTTTCCTGATCTTTCAAGGGTTGATTATGGCAGCATAGCAAGGGGCAATGCCGAGATAGCCAGGAGTGATTCATCATTTTCGTTCAGGCGGGGCAAGCTGTTCAGGTCGCGCAAAGCGGAAGGTGACCCAGTAGCCTTTTTAGACGGCGTGGCCTATTTTAACCCGTTTGACACCCTTACCAGCCAGGTGCAGGCGCTTGGTATTAACCTGCAGAAGTTTTATCAAACAACATGGCAGGGCGCACCCGTTTATGTAATTGGCGCCAGCAGTGACGGTGAAAAGGCCAACCAGCTTTGGATAGATAAGCAAAAGCTGGTGCCTGTACGGCTGCTGTTATACAGCGACAACCAAAATGATGAATACCGCTTTGACAATTATATACCGCTTGGTAAAGCATGGAAGGCAACCACTACCTACTCTTACGGCAATGGAGAACTTTTGTTTAAGGAAACGGTGTTTAACTGTAAGGTTGGCACCCCATTAAAAGAGGGCTTTTTTAACCTGCGCCAATTTGGTGAATGGCATTGGGCTAATTAACCACATAATGATGTCTGAACCACGATTTGGGTAGATTTTAAAGATTAGTAAGATGACCTAAATTTAGACGCTGTTTACTAATCCAACCCACCCCTGCGTATTGCTTTTACCTGGGCCGGCCATTTTGCGCGCTCGCCGGTATTGGGGTTTATTGGCAGCACGGCTTTTTCTATTGACGCCTTGTTGGGGTCTTCACTTGCCATATAAGCCAAAATAGCCACCAGCATAACGTTGTTGCTTAAGTCGTCAAATACAATTTTATCATAAGTATCACGGTTGGTATGCCAGGTATAATTGAAGTAAGACCAGTTTAAAGC
Source organism: Bacteroidota bacterium (assembly GCA_013285915.1). Lineage (GTDB taxonomy): Bacteria > Bacteroidota > Bacteroidia > Chitinophagales > Chitinophagaceae > JABDFW01. The sequence goes on along the minus strand of JABDGS010000002.1, from coordinate 28,938 downwards.
ACCCAGCGAAAAGCCCGGGGCACCTACTGCGTCGAAAGAGGCAAAATCAGAGCCGCCACCGCCCGGTGAACCCGGAAATGTTGTTTTGATGGAATCGCGGATATAAGATGGTGTTCTGCTCAGCCAGCGGGTAAGGTATTCATAGGCATGCAGGTACCCCTGGCCAGACATACTTATCACCCGCCCTGTACCATTGTCCTGGTTAAAAAGTGCCTGCAGGTGGCTTACCGTATCCGGGTGGTCCTCTACAAATGCCCTTGAACCATTCAGGCCTTCTTCCTCGCTGCCCCAATGCCCAACAAGGATGGTGCGTTTTGGATGAGGATATACTTTTTGCAAAATGCGCATTGCTTCCATCATCATCAATGTACCGGTGCCGTTATCGGTAGCACCCGAACCTCCATCCCACGAATCAAAGTGGGCAGACAGCATTACATATTCGTCCGGCTTTTCGGTACCCCTTATACCTGCAACCACATTAAAGGTTGGTACCGGCCCGCGCTCTTTTGATTCAACATGTACGCTGATCTTTGGGTCGGCGCCCGACTCCACAAGTCGGTACAGCAGGCCGTAATCTTCCTGCATAATGTCTATTGACGGAATGCTCTTTGTATATGCGCCAAAAATTTTATCTACCCCAAAACCCGCAGACCAAAGGGAGCTTACTATTCCTACTGCACCAGCTTTTTCTAACGCAATGGGCAGGGTGCGCGTGTTGTAGCCTGCTTTTTTTATACGGTTATTCCAATTATCAGTCATTTCCTTTCGCAGGTCCTTCATTTTTTTGATGGATTCCGCCGTACCAAACTGGTCCCAATTATCATCAGGGCGACCTGTTGGCTGTAATACAGACACCATAACAAACTTGCCTTTTACTGATGGCATCCATGCCGCATAGGCCGCAGAATCAGCAAGGTCAGGCAGAATTACCAGGCCGGCCGTTATCGTCTTGTTGCCCATTGACGGGCACCATGCTAATTGCGTAGCTTCCAGTGTACGCACGCGGGGTGACACCATATCAATATGCGATATACCTCGTTCCCATCCTCTCCATACACCCCAGTTCTGTGCCTCAGCGGGAATGTTCCAGCCTTTGTATTTAGACAGCGCCCAATCGCGCGCGGCTTCCATCTGCGGCGTTCCCACCAGCCGTGGGCCGATACTATCAAAAAGCTGATGTGCCAATAATTGTAACTGGGAGTTGCTCTTCTCCTCCTGGAGGATTGATGCTACTACTGTTGAATCTTTCTGTGCCTGTTGTGCAAAGGCTGTCGGCGAGATCATCGCCATTACAATGGAGATGACGATTAGGTTTCTCATTCTCATAAGGCGAATTTAAGTAATTCGCGTGCATCACTACTCAAAAATTCGGTTGATATTCAACCTGCGATAGCTGTCATGCTCATCCTGTCAAAAGAGTTATCTTAGCGGCCCATGAAATTATCACTGAAGGACACAAAAACGGGCGCAGACCTTTGCCTGGTAACTGGCGAGGCCGGGTTTTGCCGCCTTTACGACAGCCGCAGCAGTGCACCTAAATATTTTACAATTGCCTGGAACCGTGGTGACAAGCAAACGGTAACTATAGACGGTACAGATCATGACTTTCCACCAAACACATTACTAACGCTTTTATTTAATCAATCGTTCAGTTTTACGGACGCTGCACAAATTACCGCCTGGCAGTTTAACCGGGAGTTTTATTGTATTATTGATCATGATACTGAAGTAAGCTGTGTTGGCTTCCTTTTCGGCACAACGGAGCACCTTTTCGTTAACCTGGACGGGGAAGATGTACAAAAAATGGTGTTGCTGGCAGAGATGTTTACGCATGAGCTGCGGACCAAAGATATTGTACAGCATGAACTGCTGCTGGCATTGCTGAAAAGGCTGATAATTTTTATTACCCGGCTGGCACGACATGAATATGTACCTGCTGAAGCGCTGCGTGATGACCGGTTTGATACCATACGCAAATTTAACCTGCTGGTAGAAGGTGAATATTGCCGGGAACATTCTGTTAGCTACTATGCTGCCTGCCTCAACAAGTCACCAAAAACCCTGGCCAACCTGTTTGCCTTGTACAACCAAAAAACACCTGTGCAAATAATTCAGGAACGCATACTGATAGAGGCCAAAAGGCTGCTGCACCATACTGATCAGTCCATTAAGCAAATAACTTTCCAGCTTGGCTTTGAAGAACCACCCCATTTCTCCAACTTTTTCAAAAAACACACTTCCTTATCTCCTGCTGATTTCCGTAACAAGCGAAAAATTTCTGAGAAAGGGAATTAATTGCATGTGCACGGGAAGTACTCGCATTTTCCTGCGGCCTTTTGCGGGCCACCTTTGTACTGTTGATACAAACAAAAAACATCAACAACAAATAATATGAAACAGGTAAAAAATGTAGTACTCGTTCATGGTGCATTCGCCGATGGGTCAGGTTATAAGGCCCTTTACAATGTGCTTACTGCAAAAGGTTTTACAGTAACTGTTGTGCAAAACCCGCTTACCTCGCTGGAAGATGATGTTAAAGCTGTGCATGTTGCCCTTGACAAGCTTGATGGCCCGGCTATACTGGCAGGCCATTCATGGGGCGGCGCTGTAATTACCGAAGCCGGTAACCATCCCAATGTTGCAGCCCTTGTATATATCGCAGCCTTTCAGCCGGGCAAAGGCGAATCCGCCCTTTACTGGCTGCAAACAGCGCCACCTGCCCCTGAAAACGGCGTGCTGGCACCCGATGATAAGGGCATAGTATATTATGCGAAAGATAAATACCATGCTGGTTTTTGTGCAGATATAAGCGAAGAAGAAGCTGATTTTATGTACGCATCGCAAGGGGCATTTTATGCCAAAGGTTTTGTTACCAACATTACTGAGCCTGCGTGGAAAAACAAACCCGCCTATGGCATTGTTGCAACAGATGATAAAAGCATTGCCCCTGAGATACAGCGCACCATGTACACCAGGAGTAATACCAAATTCACCGAGGTAAAAGGCAGTCACGTGGTATTCATGTCTCAGCCGGAAAAAGTTGCAGAAGTAATTATTGAAGCAGCCGAAAATGCGTAGTGCACCTGCAATGCCTTTCACTAAATAAGCCGGGCCGCATACCTCTACGGGTGCGGTTTTGGCATTCCAGCACGCCCTGTTAACATTACCATATGGATGGGGTAATACTTGAGATAACCATTTTCTGCCCTATAACAGTTAAATGAATTATAGATAGTTTTGCACCATTCATTATTTATGGACAGCCTGCTTACATACTGTGCGAAATTTTCCCCTCTGACTGGTGAGGCGGCCGACGAACTGCTTGCCTGTACCACTACTAAAACTTGTAAAAAAGGCGGCAGCCTTCTCAGGAAAAGCCAGGTCTGCAGCTATATTTTTTTCATCAACGAGGGCCTTCTGAAATTATCCCTGACCCGCGGCAACAAACAATTTGTGATGCGGTTTTTTGCGGAAAATACCCTGTTTTCGGTGTTTGACAGCTATTTGACGCAAACACCTTCACGGTTTACGCTTACTGCACTCGAAAACACCAATGTTACCCGCATAGGCTATGGCGATTTGGAAAGCCTGTGCAAAAGGCACCATTGCGTGGAAACGCTTTTCAGAAATGTCTTGTCGGTGGCAACTACAAAAATGACAAAAAGGATAAGCGAAATGCTGGAGGACAGCAGCACAGAACGGTACCAGCAGTTTGTACACGAGAATGAAGCGGTTATGCAGCGCATAAGCCTGGGTGATATTGCAAACTACCTTGGTATTACGCAGCAATCGCTTAGCCGCATCCGGGCATCGGCCCATTATTTAACCTATGGTAAAAAAAACAACCTGTAGCCTTATTTACTTTTGGGTGAAAGCAGTAAAACATGGCAACAAAATCAACATGGGTTATAGACCCGGGGCACTCTACCATTCAGTTTAAGGTGAAACATTTGGCGATAGCCAACGTTACCGGCACCTTCCGTTCATTCAGTGGCGGGGCTGAAACATACGATGAAACCTTTGAGGGGGCAAAAGTTTACTTTGAAATGGATGCAGCCAGCGTGGACACGAATAACACAGAGCGCGACAACCACCTGAGGTCAGCTCTTTTTTTTGATGTGGCCCAATACCCGAAAATTACTTTCACCGGTTCATTCTCAAAAGCAGGCGATGGCTACCTGCTGCAGGGCGGCCTTACTATACGCGGAACTACAAAAACCATTTCACTGGAAGCGGAACATACGGGCACTGGCCCAGGAAGGTTTAACGATACCAGGGCAGGCTTCGAAGTAAGTGGCAAAATCAACAGGAAGGATTTCGGACTTGATATTAACCTGGTGGCCGGTGCAGGTAACCTGGTGGTTGGTGAAGACATAAAATTTCAGATAGATGCCGAGTTGATAAAACTGTAAATGCGGCCGGATAAAATATATAGTGAAGGCTATGCTTAGCCCCGTAGAACTAAGCATGCCCTATCTAACAAATAAAAACGCCGGGTACGAAACTGGTTCCGGGGACAGGTGCCGCGTTACCCCCTTTTGGCTAAATGCAGGAGAACAGCCCGCTACCCTGCAAAAAAGCCACACACCAAGTAATGATTGAGCTATACAACAAATACATTCCCTTGCAAAATGTTCATCTTTGCAAAACGGAAATTCATTATTAGCCGGAAAACAATGAAAGAAAAGGTAATACCTGTAACAAGGGTTTTGGAGGACAGCTTTGTGTATTCCTGCACTTTTGGCCAGCAATACAGCCACGAACAATTTGTACCCTTCCATGTCCTGGCATTCCAGTTCTCTGGTGAAACGCATATCCAGCATCAAACCGGCAAGCTGGTATTGAAGAAAAACCAAGTCCTGTTGGCCCAGAAAAATCAATTGGCAAAATCAATAAAAATTCCGGCTGCAGATAAAGTATATAAAAGCATGTCTGTTATAATAGCGGATGCAACTTTGCGGCAATATGCGCTGAACAATTCGATACACGAAAACAAACATTATACAGGAGAAAAAAACCTTTTGTTAAAACCGGGTGCATTGCTGAAAAGTTATTTTCAATCATTACTGCCTTACGTAGAGCAATCTGAAAAAATAAGCAAAAAACTGGCAGCTATTAAAACCAACGAGGCCATGGAATTGCTGCTGCATTTAAAACCTTCTTTGAAATCTTTTCTGTTTGATTTTTCTGGGTCTTACAAAATTGACCTGGAGAAATTTATGTTGCAAAATTATCATTACAATGTACCAATTGAACACTTTGCAAAACTTACAGGAAGAAGTTTAGCTGCATTTAAAAGAGATTTTAAAAACGTCTTTCAAACCTCACCACGTAAGTGGCTGCAGGAAAAAAGATTGATAGAAGCATACCATCTTATCCATGAAAAAAATCGAAAGCCTGCCGACATTTATCTTGAGTTGGGATTTGAAAATATATCTCATTTTTATACCTCTTTCAGGCAAAAATTTGGAGTAACACCCTCTGGCATTGAGTAAACAATATAACTTAAAATAAAAGCACAATGAACACCGAACAACAATTACAACAGGCAGCCGACAGGCTGACCATCCGCAACCTGGTAGATCAATACGCTTACTGTGCCGACACCCGTGACGTGCAGGGGCACATGGCCCTTTTTACTGAAGATACCCGTTTCATTGTTTTTATGGATGCTAAATCACCTGAACCAACGCAGGTCATCAATAAAAGAGCTGATCTTTTTCCGGTTTTTGATAACCTTAATACTTATCGCGCCACGATGCATTTCAACGGGCAAAGTACAGTGCTGCAACTGAATGATGACACAGCAACAGGCATTACGTACTGCATTGCCCATCATCAAACCATCGCGGATGGAACTCAAAAACTGATGATTGCCAATATTAAATACCATGACAGCTTTGTAAAACAAAACGGGAAATGGCTTTTTGCTGAACGAAAATTATTGGTTGACTGGATTGAAAACAGATAATATCACGGTAACCCATTTTCTTGTCAACCGCGAAAAAAATACCTACCAGATCTTTACTCTCTGGTCTTCAGGCAAATAATTTTTATCCCCCGGCTGCACGTTGAATGCTTTATAGAACGGCGCAAAACTCATCAGCGGGCCATTTACACGCCACATGGCTGGTGAATGCGGGTTGGTGTTAACATAATTGCGCAAGAACGCATCTCTTGTCTTCACCCTCCATATCCTGGCGATTGAAAGGCAAAAGCGCTGGTCTGGTGTAAAGCCGCCTATTTTTGTGGTATCCTTCCCTTCGGCGGTCATTTTAAATGCATCATAGGCAATTGCAATGCCGCCATTATCGGCAGCATTTTCACCCACTGTCAACCCTCCCTTTATATGCATAGTGTCTAACACCGTAAATGAACTGTACAGGTCAACTACCCGTTTTGTTTTTGCTTTAAACTTTTCGTAATCCTCTTTTGTCCACCAATTTTTTACGTTACCATCCTTATCAAACTGCGCGCCCTGGTCGTCAAAGGCATGCGTCATCTCGTGGCCAATAACCATCCCTATTCCCCCATAGTTTAAGGCATCATCCGCTGAAAAATCAAAATAAGGAAATTGCAAAATACCCGCCGGGAAAACGATCTCATTAAAAGATGGGTTATAGTAGGCGGTAACCGTTGAAGGTGTTGTACCCCACTCCGTTCTGTCAACCGGTTTGTTAAGCTTTGCTAATTGAAATTGATAGTTATTTTGGTTAAGCGACTGCAGGTTTTCAAAGTATTTGGTTCTGTCAATCTGTACTTTATCGTAGTCGCGCCATTTATCAGGATAGCCTATTTTTTTTGTGATGGCGTATAGCTTTTCTTTTGCTTTTTGCTTTGTGCTGTCACTCATCCAGTCAAGATGGTTTATCCTGTTCTCAAAAGATTTTTGCAGGTTATTTACCAGGTCAAGCACACGTTTTTTTGCATCCTCGTTAAAATATCTTTTTACATATAGTTGCCCCAAAGCCTGACCCAAAAGGGCATCAACGTTCTGTGTCATTATTTGCCTGCGGCTTTTCTGCGTGGCCTGCCCGGATAATACTTTGCTAAACTCAAATGAGGCATCCACAAAAGGTTTGCTCAATGCATCGGCATACCCCTCAAGCGTGCTTGCCTTTAAATAAACCCTCCAATCATTTATAGAAACAGTTTTAAGCAGCGCATTCAGCTTGTCATAATAGGCAGGCTGGGCCACATCAATTGAATCGGTTTTTGCACCCAGGTTTGCAAGCAGCGCATCCCAGCCTATATTGGGTTGTGTTTTATTCATGGCCGTTACCGCTGTTTTATGGTAATTGGCATTAACATCCCTAAGCTCAATATTCGTTTTGTGCGATGCTGCATTTTGCTTTTCTATACCGTAAACAATATCAGCATTTTTTGCTGCGGTATTCCGGTCGCTGCCGGTTAATTGAAACAGGGTGATGATGTATGTTTTATAAGCCTGCTGAATGCGGAGCGTAGCTGAATCTGTTTTAAAATAATAATCCCTGTCGGGCAAGCCGATACCCGCCTGGTAAACATGGGCTATGTTAATACTGCTGTTTTTGTTATCAGGCGAAATACTAAAACCAATAATGGATTGGTCCCCGGCTTTCATTTCCTTTGCCACATACTTCATCACCGCTGGTATATCGTTTATAGAATCAATGGGTGTGAGTAATGGCTGAATAGGCTGGTAGCCGCGCTGGTTGATGGTAGTAGTGTCCATACCGGAAGCATAAAAGTCGCCTACTTTCTGGTCGATGCTTCCGGCAGGGTTGGTGGTTTTTGAAACACTATCCAGTATATTTTGGAGCAATTGTTTTTGCGGAATGTTGAGGAAGCTGTAAGAACCTACGCCTGCCTGGTCGTCAGCTATTTTTGCGGTATCGTACCAATGCCCGTTAACATAACGAAAGAAATTATCGCCGGGTTTTATGGTGGAATCAATACCGGTTATATCAGCAGAATTTTTTTTATCGGTATCTGCATTATTGCATGCACTCAAAAAGAATGATACTAAACACAGGCAAAACAATTTATTCATAAACAGGGTATTTTTTTAAAGATAATGATCTTTTTATTGTTTGGGAGAGAATGTGGAGGGGTGATTGTTTGAACCACGATTTGGGTAGATTTTAGGGATTGTGAGGATAGAGAAAATGGACACATTGCAGTATTGATGCATATTTGAAGTAACAAGATTGACAGAAACGCAATCGGCAGGGACCCTTAATCAGCTTTGTTCGCACTATGCATCCATAATTGAACAACAAATCTTATCTTCAACAATCAGACGAAATAAGGTTCAATACCGAAGCAGCGGAAAAAGAGCCCGATAATTTATGCAAACATTTAAAAGGACACAGACAGTTTATAATTTTAAAAATACTTGCGATAATTGCTTTAACGACATTGAATTTCCCCTGTTAGGGGATTTTACCGAAGGACAATTAATTTTTCAAACCTTAGACGCACAAGATTTTTGTATTGCTTCGCTTGTTAACAACTTAACTTTTGATTTTATCATAGAAGCTTTAGAGAAAGACAAACAGTTAGTATTCAACCGAGTTGACGCAAAAAAAATTTTAATATTCATTGCTGACAAATTGCATAACCAAGGGTTTGCTCTTGATTATCCCATTTGTCCAATCTGCAAAAAAACACCAAGGCATTTTAACGATAACATTAGGACAAATAAACGAGAATTAAATTTTGTAACGTGGCATAATTTTGAGAATTTAACACTCACCGAAAAAACCAAACGCGTGGAGGAGGCAATTGCTACCATAGAATGACAGCTTTGCGCAACGTCATTGCTAACTAAGTAGCATATCATCATCGAAAATTTCGATACTCCCTCACTCCACCACAACCCCCTTCAATATCTGGTAAATTTTTTCTTTGGTAACGGGTTTTACAACATAGCCTTTTACAGTTTCAAAATGGCGGCTTTGGGCCATGTCCACACCTTCGGTAGAGGAAGTTACCACGTACACGGCAATGGGGCGGTACAGTTTGCGCTTAAGGCGGGTATATGCTTCAAGAAATTTCCAGGCGTTCATCACCGGCATATTAATGTCGAGGAAAATTACATGGGGCAGGCCTTCACCCAGCAGGGTAAGTTGAGTAATATGGTCTATGGCCTGTTTGCCATCTTCAAAAATGCTTACGGTGCCAGCCAGCGCGGTGCCGTCAATTATTTTTTTCAGCGCAGCAACCTGGAAGCGGTCGTCGTCGATTAGCAGGATATGTAGTTTTTGGTCTTCCATGGATGTATCAAAAATAACATTAAACAGTGGGGAATGGTGGGTTTAAGAAAAATTTAAAGGCATCACCTTTTGTGTTCAATAAATGCAGGTCACAGAGTTTTTCACGGAGTTGCATGGAGTTTTTCCCTTTGTGCTTTCTTTGCTTCTTCAACGCATGCCCTTTGTGGTAAAGCCTCAACTACGCTGCGTTAATAATGGCCGCAAAAAAAATCCCGCCAGTGGCGGGACTTATTACTATTGCTCGTTTATGCAAATCTATGTTTATGGCTGTTGTGCTTCGTCTCTTGGTTTTTCAACAATCTGGTACATTACCTTATTATCGTCGCCAACCACCTGCTGGTAGTATAAACCATCGGGTGAAAGATAAAACTTTTCGCCGCTAATGGTTAACTCCTTGCAGTCCTGCGGTAACTGGTACACCATATCACCTATGTGTGGTGTCGCCTGTGATGAGGGAGGTGTTTCCTGTTCCTGGTCCTGTGTACGTGGTGCAGGCTGGTACTGGTCATCGTTGTCGTTGTATTGTCCGCCTCCAGTTTGCAGGTGGCCGTTCGTGCCTACCACCCTAAACCAAACTTCACCGTTATCCCTTGTTTCCTGGCGGTAATAGGTGCCATTGTATTCGTAGTATTCCTGTCCGTCAATATCCTGTAACTGGGCGCCCTGTGGCAATTCAGGCACCAGCGAGTTTAATGGTGGTGCAACTACCTGGTATCCGCCGCCATTGTATGGCTGGTAAAATATACCACCGTAGTAGTAGTAAGGATTGGGGCCTATATAAAACGGGTAGTACCCGTAAGGCAGCAACCCAATATGTATACCGAATGGCGGGTAGGCAAGGCCAAAACCCCAGCCGTAAGAACGGTAGAAATAACCATTATAATAATGATACCCTACGCCGCGGAAATTTACTGACGAGTAACGGCCATAGCCGCCACCATAGCGTGAACCGCCGCGGCCAGCGTATGTGTAACCACCGCGGCCCGGACCAGGAGCAAAACCACGACCATTGCCGGCGTAACCACGACCAGGTGCGAAACCACGGCCATTGCCGGCATTGCCACCGCCAGGTGCGTAACCACGCCCATTACCGGCATAACCACGACCAGGTTCGAAACCACGCCCGTTACCAGCATTGCCACCACCAGGTGCGTAGCCACGCCCATTACCAGCATAACCTCCGCGGTTAGGAATAAAATTTTGTGAAGGTGCAGTACCACGACCCGGTGTATAACCACGGCCGTTGCCTGCATACCCGCCACCGGGACGAAAGTTTGAAGCCGGGGCAGACGGCCTTGCAGAATATGTTCTGCCACCGCCGCCGTTATAGCCATTGCTATACCCGCCACGGCTACCGCCGCCAAAACTGCTGCCGCTGTGATAGCTACCACCTCCTCCGCCGCCATGATAGCTTCCGCCACCACCACCGCCGCGGCTACCTCCGCCACCGCCACCGTGGCGCTGCGCATCAGCACTTAGAGTGGTAAGTGACGCACATGCCAAAACAGCCGCACCAATTAACCAATTTTTTATACTCGTTTTCATATCAAAATTCATTAAGTGTAAATAAGACTTGCAAATGATTAAAAAGATTAACGGCAGCACATTAAAAATTGTTAATTATTTTTTGTAGCAGGCGTCAATCACAAATAACCATTTTTCTTGAGGTAATTAACCCAAATTCCGTACCCCTTTGTGTTAATGTGCAGCCCATCCAGCGCTATTGAGGCGTCAAGACGCTGTTGGCTATCAAGAAACAAAGGGAAAATATTAACAAAACTGCTGTTGGTACCGGCTATTACCTTAGGCAAAATGGCATTAACATGTAAAATATGCTCCATTTTGTCGTAGTGCTGCGGAAAGTTCTTAAAATCCCGGTTAACAGGCAATATGCTTTGCACAAATACTTTGGTTGCTGGACTGCCCTGGTTTATGATCGTTACAATTTTGCGAATATTATCAGCAATCACGGTGTCGGGTATATCCTTGCCAATATCGTTGATGCCAATAAGCAAAAAGACCTTTGATGGCTGGCGTGCTACCACATCATCAAGCCGTTTTAGTACGCCAAACGTTATGTCACCACCAATGCCCCGGTTTATAACGGTAGTATCACCAGTAAGGGCTTTCCAGTTGCCTATTTCGGTAATACTGTTGCCCAAAAATATTATACGCCCCGTAACAATAGGTTCACTTTTAAATTGTGCCACACGCGGTGCATAATGTTCAGGTATAAAGCCTATTGTATCAAACAAACGCTGGTTGGTTAGCTGGGTATGTGCCGCACAAAATAAAGTACACGCAATAAACAGGGTAAGCATATTTTTCATAACAATGTTATTTGTGGGCTAAATATAAAACAAGGTGGCAGAATGATAGCAATTACTTGCCTACATTTGGTATCAACTCACCAAAAAAATAAACGCTTTTTATGTTAGTTACTACCAGCAACAGTTTAGAGGGCTACAAAATAACCAAACAGCTTGGCATAGTGCGGGGTATTACCGTACGCAGCCGGGGAGCATTGGGTAACCTGCGTGGCGCTTTTCAAACATTAATGGGTGGCAATATATCCGTATACACCGAGTTATGCGAAACCGCCCGGGAAGAAGCTTTTCAACTGCTTATACAGCATGCTCAGCAAGCCGGCGCCAATGCCATTATAAGTATGCGTTACGATGCCAACGAAGTGATGGAAGGTGTTACCGAAGTGCTTGCGTATGGTACTGCTGTGGTAGTGGCGGAAGGATAAAGAGGATTGCAGATTGACGATTGCAGATTGCGGATTGTTTTGAAGCAGTTGCGTTGATTTAATGCCGGCTTAGGATTGTCTGTAAAAGAAGCTGGCGCTGAGTAAACTCACGTTGTTTATAAAGCCCCTTTAGGGGTTTTGGGGTTAACTGGTTTGAGCGGAAGACGGGACTCGGACCCGCGGCCTTTAGTTTGGGAAACTAATGCTCTACCAGCTGAGCTACTTCCGCTTGTGGGCGGCTAAAATACAAAACAATTTTACATTAAAACACCAAATCTTCGTAAGCTGTTTGCAGCTCGTTATATGCGTGGCGTTCATCCGCTTCTTTGGCTGCGGCCATACCTTTCTCATACCACTTTATTGCTAATGGTATTTCGTTATTGCGCTCCAGCAGTTTACCCAGGTGGTAGTAACTGCCCACGTATTCAGGGCATTCGTTCAGTACTGCTTCAAACAGTCTGCGTGCGCCTGCATCGTCACCTGCCTTTACCAGTTCAAGAGCAAGCGCGTGGCGCAAAAAATTATCCCGTGGGGAAAAATCCAGCATTTCCTTTAGCTTGTCAATTCTGCTCATTTTTAAGAATGATATGCACATTATAGTATGTTTAAAATATTATACCCGGTGCACTTTACCAAAACTGAAAAATAAAAAACCAGGTGCATATATATTAAAACTTACCATTGCTGTAAAAGTTACACCAAACGCATAAAATATTTTTCCACAAAATAGTTGCATAAACAACTTTTTTATACTAACACTTGTTATTACATTTGCCACGCCAAACCGCAAATATGAAAGTATTAGTATGCATCAGTAAAACACCCGACACTACATCAAAAATTGCTTTTAAGAACAATAATACCCAGTTTGAAGAGGCAGGGGTACAATGGATAATAAACCCTTACGATGAATGGTATGCACTTGTGCGCGCCATTGAATTGAAGGAAAAAGATGCATCTATTACGATACACCTTGTTACCGTTGGCGGTGCGGATGCAGACCCAATTATACGCAAGGCCCTTGCCCTTGGTGGTGACGAAGCTATACGCGTGAACACTACGGGCGATGACAGCTTTTATATAGCCAGCCAGATTGCTGATGTAGCAAAACAAGGCGGCTATGATTTAATACTAACGGGCAAGGAAACTATTGATTATAACAGTTCGGCCATTGGCGGTGCTATTGCAGGCTTGCTTGATCTGCCTTTTGTATCGTTGGCCACAAAGTTTGACCTTAACGGTACAGTCGCAACCATTACCCGTGAGCTTGAGGGCGGTGAAGAAACGGAGGAAGTTAGCCTGCCCGTGGTTGTTAGCTGCGCAAAAGGCGTAGCCGAGCAGCGTATACCAAACATGCGTGGTATAATGGCTGCACGTACCAAGCCCTTAAAAGTGGTGGAACCAGCCGCTGTTGATGCACTTACGCATATTGTAAGCTATGAGTTGCCGCCTGCTAAAGCGGGCGTTAAATTAGTAGCTGCGGATAATGTTGCTGAATTGGTAAGGCTGTTGCACGAAGAAGCGAAGGCGATATAGGAAACCCCTCCATCTCCCCTAAAGGGGAGTGAAAGAAGGGAGGTTAGGACAAACTTTGTTTTTTTAAGATGTTTGACCGCCTTAAAGGAGTGTAACGCGGTTTACTTTTAGTTCTTTATATTATCAGGGCAATCTAAATTAATAACGCTCTTAAAAGTTCTCCCCTTTAGGGGAGCCAGAGGGTTTTTTATGGTACTTATTTTAATAGACCATGCTGATGGTCAAATAAAAAAGGCTTCTTATGAAGCGCTAACATATGGTGCAGACGTTGCTAAGCAGCTTGGCACAACTGCTGAGGGTTTGTTGCTTGGCACAGTAACTGCCAATATTACTGAACTTGGCAAATATGGCGTTACCAAAGTAAACCAGGTAAGTAATGAAGCGCTGAATAATGTTGATGCCCTGGTGTACGCCAAAACAATAGCTGAAGCTGCAACCACACTTGGTGCAAAAGTTATTGTATTCAGCCATAGCCAAACGGGCAAGGCAGTAGCCTCTATGGTTTCTGCAAAGCTTAAGGCTGGGCTTGTTACAGGCGTGGTATCGCTGCCAAAAACGGATGGTGGATTTGTAGTAAAAAAAGCAGTGTTCAGCGGCAAGGCATTTGCCAATGTGGAGATAAAAACTGATGTAAAAATAATTTCGCTTAACCCCAATAGCTATAAAATTGTTTCTGCGGAAGGCTCTGCAGAAGTAGTACAATTAAATATTGCGGTTGACGCGCCAAAAATAAAAGTTACAGCAGTGAACAAAGTAAGCGGAGAAGTGCCACTAACCGAGGCCGAAGTTGTTGTAAGCGGTGGCCGTGGTTTAAAAGGCCCTGAAAACTGGGGCATTGTTGAAGACCTTGCGCATGTGTTGCATGCCGCAACGGCCTGCAGCCGCCCTGTTGCTGACAGTGGCTGGCGGCCACACCATGAGCATGTTGGCCAAACAGGGGTGCAAATAGCACCAAACCTGTACATCGCGATTGGTATATCAGGCGCTATTCAGCACCTTGCAGGCGTTAACCGCAGCAAACATATTGTTGTAATTAATAAAGACCCCGAAGCGCCATTTTTTAAGGCGGCCGACTATGGCATTGTAGGGGATGCATTTGAGATTGTGCCTAAATTAACAGAGGAAATTAAGAAGTTGCACAATAGTTAAATTGACCAAAAAACGAAGAGGCTGCGCGGGGAAACACGGCAGCCTCTTTCTTATACCTATGATCAAGAAAACACTCTTAAATAAACCTGTTTATTAAATTTTCAAGATATTCCTGTCTTCCGCTTGTTACCACCGGCTCACCATTTTGTATAGCATACCTGCGCAGGTCTTCCAAAGTTAAGCCACCACTCTCATATTCCAGGCCTGAACCTGTATCAAAACTTGAGTAACGATCTTTTCTTATTTTGCTGTATTCTCCATGCTGTAAAATCTTATCTGCAACAGTTAGTGCCCTTGCAAAATTGTCCATGCCGCCAATGTGTGCATAAAACAAGTCTGCAGCGTCAGTTGAGTTTCTACGCCTTTTTGCATCAAAATTTATGCCGCCTCCTGCAAAACCGCCCGCTTCTAAAATAATAAGCATCGCTTCAACCAATTCGTTGATATCATTAGGAAACTGGTCTGTATCCCAGCCGTTTTGGTAATCGCCCCTGTTTGCATCCATACTGCCTAAAAGGCCTGCATCAGCCGCCACCTGCAGTTCGTGGGTAAAGGTATGGCCGGCAAGTGTTGCGTGGTTTACTTCAATATTCAGCTTAAAGTCTTCCATCAGGTTGTACTGGCGTAAAAAGCTTATAACTGTAGCGCAGTCATAATCATACTGATGCTTGGTTGGCTCACAAGGCTTAGGCTCAATAAAAAATGTACCGTTAAACCCGTTTGACCTTGCATAGTCTTTTGCAGTATGCAGAAAGCGTGCTAAATGTTCCTGCTCACGCTTCATGTTTGTATTCAATAAGGTCATGTACCCTTCGCGGCCACCCCAGAACACATAGTTTTCACCGCCCAGGGCAATAGTAGCATCAAGCGCTGCTTTTACCTGCGCACCGGCATGTGCCAGCACATGAAAATCGGGGTTGGTGGAGGCGCCATTCATATAACGCCTGTTACTGAAAAGGTTGGCTGTACCCCATAATAGTTTTACCCCTGATGCTTCCTGTTTTTGCTGCGCGTAATCAACCAGGCTTGCAAGCCTTTTTTCGTTATCAACCACATCATTGGTATAATCCACTACATCCACATCATGAAAACAATAGTATGGAATACTAAGCTTGGTGATAAATTCAAATGCAGCATCCATTTTATCTTTTGCCCTGCCAACAGCGTCTGCATTTTCATTCCAGGAATAAATATGTGTGGGCTCACCAAAGGGGTCGCCACCGCTGCCCACAAATGAGTGCCAGTAGGCGCAAGCAAAGCGCAAATGGTTTTTCATAGTTTTGCCCGCCACTACCTTGCTTTCGTCGTACCAGCGAAATGCAAGCGGGTTGTCGGTTTGCGGCCCTTCGTATTTTATTTGGCCGATGCCTTTAAAAAATTCTTTGTCGCCTGTAATGATTGACATGGTTATAAGTTTAAAGTTTATAATAATGCAGGACACAGAGTGCCACAGAGTTTTTCACGGAGTTTCATAGAGTTTGCATGCTCAGGACGGTGCAGTTAACGCCTTTCTTTTTTACACCTCCCTTTCCAAATACCCTTTCCATTTTTCATAATGTTCGTTGTAGCCTTCTTTCCCGTCGGGCTCTATCGTTCCTAACCGTTTCATTCCTGCAAAAGCTTCTTTAGCATTGCTAAATATTTTTGCCCCAATACCAGCACCCAAGGCTGCGCCAACACTGCCATCGCTTTCATACAATTCAACAGGAACATTTGTTGCGTTTACAAAAGCATGCGTAAATACATCGCTTAAAAACATGTTTGTTTTACCTGCCCGTATAACTCCGGGGTTCATACCGTTGCCACGCATAATATCAAGCCCGTATTTAAATGCAAATGCAATACCCTCCTGCCCTGCCCTGTACAAATGTGCAGCTGTGTGTTTGTTCAAATCTATATTGTGTATGTGCGCCCCTACTAATTTGTTATTAAGCATACGCTCTGCACCGTTACCAAAAGGCAAAATGTACAGGCCGTCGCTACCTTTGCTTATAGCACTGGCTTCCGCATTAAGCGCGCTATAGTTTGTATTCCTATCCCCAAGGTTCTTTATCCATTTGTTTAAAATACCCGTGCCGTTTATACATAACAAAATGCCCAGCCTTTTTTGGGCCTTGGTATAGTTAACATGTGCAAATGTATTAACGCGGCTTTGCGGATCATACCCCAACGTATCACTCACGCCATATATTACCCCGGATGTACCTGCGGTTGCAGCAACTTCGCCAGGCTCAAGCACATTTAGTGATAACGCATTGTTGGGCTGATCGCCGGCTTTATAGCTAACAGGTATGCCGGGTTTTATCAATAATGCGTTTGCAACAGTTGCGCTTACATAACCATGTTCGCTAAATACATCTTTAATTGCGGGGATAATGCTTTCATCAAACCCAAAATATTGCATCACATCTGCCGAGAGGCTATCGCTTTTAAAATCCCAAAAAACACCTTCGGAGAGCGAAGAAATGCTTGTTGTAATGCTGCCGGTTAGCTGCATGGCAATATAATCGCCGGGCAGCATTATTTTATCAATTTGCGCATAGGCTCCAGGCTCGTTCTCTTTTACCCATGCCAGTTTTGCCGCGGTAAAGTTTCCTGGCGAATTTAATAAATGGCTTAAGCACTTCCCGCCACCAATAGCATTAAAGGCCGCATCGCCGTAGGGCACGGCACGGCTATCGCACCAAATAATGCTGTCGCGCAGTACGTGCTGGTTTTTATCAACTGTAACCAGGCCATGCATTTGGTAGGCAATACCAATGGCTGCAATATCTTCTGGTTTGTATTTGCCGGCGGCATGTGCCATTAAAATAGCCTGTTGAGTATACAGCCACCAGCTTGCCGGTGATTGCTCGGCCCAGCCCATTTGGTAGGAGATAATAGTGGCTTCCACTTCGGGATATTGCGCAGATGCTAAGCACTGCTGCGTGGCTGCATCTACCACTGATACTTTTATGGACGAGGTGCCAACATCTATACCTAATAACAGCATGGCAAGATTTTAAACTGTAAAAGTTGTTTATGGGCAATAAATATAGAGACATTTTTTTAAAAAGTGCAACCGATTGCATTAGTTTTATTTTTATTTGCTGAAAAAGCGGGGCTTTTACTAATTTAGATTAATGAGCATACCGAAAGAAGTAACCATATACGATATTGCCAGGAAGCTTGATATTTCGGGTGCCACGGTAAGCCGGGGACTGAACAACCACCCCGCCATAAGCGAAAAAACCAAAAAGAAGATTCAGGATACCGCCAAAAAAATGGGGTACCGCAGTAATAATTTTGCCAGTAACCTGCGCAGGCAAAAAACAAACACTATCGGCATAATTATACACGAGCTTAACAGCCAGTTTATAACATCAGTACTGGCCGGGATAGAAAAAGTTACGGCTGGTTCCGGGTTTGACCTAATTATCGGCCACTCGTCTGAGTCTGCTGAAAAAGAAATCGCTAATGCAAACAACCTTTTTCACAAGAGGGTTGACGGACTTATTGCATCGTTGGCTTATGATACCAAAAACATTTCTCATTTTGACCCCTTTACAAAAAAGGGCATACCTGTGGTATTTTTTGACCGTGTAGAGGCCAACAGCTATGGCACCAAGGTGGTGATAAATAACCTGAAGGCGGGTTTTGATGCTACGCAGCACCTTATACAGCAGGGCTGCAAAAACATAGCACATATTACGGGCAATACAACAAGGAACGTATATGCAGACAGGTTGAAAGGTTATAAACAGGCGCTTGCGCAAAATAAGCTGCCTGCAAAAAAAGAAAACATTATTATAAACGACCTTGGTGAAGAGGCCAGCGTTTTAGCTGCCAAAAAAATAGCTTCAATCCGCCCCATGCCTGACGGCGTTTTTATTACCAACGATTTTTGCGCGGCAGTATGCATTAAAACATGGAAAGAAATGGGCTTGAACATTCCCGCCGATATTGCCGTTGTTGGGTTTAACAACGATGCTATTAGTAAAATTGTAGAACCATCATTGACCACTATTAACTACCCCGGTATTGAAATAGGTGAAGTGGCTGCAAAATGTTTGCTTGAGCAAATGAAGGAAGGTGTATCTGCGAAAAATAACGAGACGATCTATATACACAGCGAGTTGCTGGTGAGGGAGAGCTCAATGAGGAGGCCCGACGCGCTTTAGTTTCATGCTGCTTCGTTACAACCTTAAACTGCCCAGCCCATCTCCCCTAAATCAATTATTTTTGCACGCCCTTTTTAAATGGCAACACATAATGAAGGATAAGTTGCAGCAATTAGCTACTGAACTGGAAGGTGAGTTTTATTTTGATGATACCATGCGCACGTTGTATGCTACGGATGCTTCAGCATACCGTGAAATGCCGCTGGCCGTCGCTGTGCCAAAAACAATTGATGATATAAAAAAGCTTATTTCTTTTGCAGCAGCCGAAAAAACTTCACTTATTCCGCGCACTGCGGGTACTTCACTGGCAGGGCAGGTTGTAGGCAACGGCATAATTGCAGATGTTTCAAAATACTTTACAAAAATTATTGAACTGAATAAAGAAGAAGGCTGGGTGCGTGTGCAGCCGGGCGTGGTGCGGGATGAGCTGAACATGTTTTTAAAACCGTATGGACTGTTTTTTGGGCCTGAAACTTCAACAGCCAACCGCGCGATGATCGGTGGGATGGTGGGCAATAATTCATGCGGCTCAAACTCGGTAGTTTACAGAAGCACGCGTGAACATTTACTGGAAGTAAAGGCATTGCTAAGCGATGGCAGCGAGGTGGTGTTTAATAGTCTGACTATTGATGAGTTTCATACCAAATGCGAAGGCAATAGTTTAGAAGCTAATATTTATAAAACCACGCGCAGCCTTTTAAGCAACTATGATGCACAGGTAGAAATAAGAAAGGAGTTCCCTAAAAAGAGCGTTGAGAGAAGAAACACGGGTTATGCAGTTGATGTATTACTTGAGTCTGCACCTTTTACAGCCGGCACAGAGGATTTTAATTTTTGCAAACTTATTGCCGGTAGCGAAGGCACCCTTGCGTTTATTACAGAGATAAAGTTGAATGTTGTACCGCTGCCGCCAAAAGAAGTTGGCCTGCTATGTGTGCATTTTAACAGCATTGATGAAAGTCTGCGCGCAAACCTTATTGCGTTAAAATATAAACCCAGTGCAAGCGAGCTTATTGACCACTACATACTTGAATGCACAAAAGGCAATATTGAACAAAGCAAGAACCGGTTTTTTGTACAGGGCGACCCCGGCGCTATACTGGTGATTGAATTTGCGCGCACCAACCGCGAAGAAATTATCGCCCTGGCAAAACAGGTAGAAGATGATATGAGGACTGCGGGACTGGGTTATCATTTCCCATTATTATTTGGTGAAGACAGCAAAAAGATCTGGTCACTACGCAAAGCTGGTTTGGGTTTGCTAAGCAATCTTCCGGGTGATGAAAAAGCAGTGCCTGTTATAGAAGATACTGCCGTTGATGTAAATGATCTTCCGGCCTATATACGCGACTTTAATGAGATACTAAAAAAGTATGGCCTGTATTCCGTGCATTATGCGCATGCAGGCAGTGGCGAAATACATTTAAGGCCTATCATTAACCTTAAAACAAAAGAAGGCAATCAGCTATTCCGCGCCATTGCGGAAGAAATTGCAACGCTGGTAAAAAAATATAATGGTAGCCTCAGCGGGGAGCATGGTGACGGAAGGTTGCGCGGTGAATTTATCAGGCAAATGGTGGGTGAAAAAAACTACCAGCTGTTAAAGCAAATAAAACATACGTGGGATCCCAACAATATTTTCAATCCAAATAAAATTGTTGATACTCCCAGCATGAACAGTATGCTGCGTTATGCGCCGGGGCAGCAAACGCCTGCATTTAAAACCGTTTTTCGATTCAACAACCAGGATATTTTGCAGCATGCGGAGCAATGCAATGGCTCGGGAGATTGCAGGAAATCACAATTGTCCGGCGGCACGATGTGCCCTTCATTCATGGCAACACGTAATGAGAAAGATACCACCCGCGCAAGGGCAAATATTTTACGCGAATTTCTTACCAACTCAGATAAGCTAAACCGCTTTGACCATAAAGAGATTTACGAAGTGATGGATTTGTGTTTGAGTTGCAAAGGTTGCAAATCAGAATGCCCCAGCAACGTTGATATGGCAAAACTAAAAGCAGAGTTTTTACAGCATTATTACGATGCCAATGGTGTGCCTATGCGGGCAAAGCTTATTGCAACGTTTAACAGCAGCGCTAAATTGGGAGCAATAGTACCCGGCATGTATAATTTTGCGATGACCAACGGCTTAGTGAGCAAAATGGTAAAACGTTTCGCGGGCTTTGCAGAAAAACGAAGTATGCCCACATTGCAAAAAACGACGTTGAGAGGGTGGTGGAAGAAACATGAATCGTCAATCGCCAATCGTCAATCGTCAACCGGGAAAAGAGTTTATCTTTTTTGTGATGAGTTTACTAATTATAACGATACGCATATTGGTATTAAGGCTGTCGAATTATTAGAGAAGCTTGGTTACGATGTTGTAATACCCGAGCATGAAGAAAGCGGCCGTGCATGGCTTAGCAAAGGCTTGCTGCGCGATGCAAAAAAAATTGCACAGAAAAATGTAGCTTTGTTACGCGGTTTAATAACAGATGAAACGCCATTGATAGGTATCGAGCCATCCGCGATATTAACCTTCAGGGATGAGTACATTGATCTTGCTGATGATAATGATTTAGACACCGCCAAAAACCTCGCAGCAAATACGTTTTTAATTGATGATTTTATAGCCCGCGAAATTGATAAAGGCAATATAACCGCTGCGCAGTTTACCAAAGAAAGCAGGCTTATAAAACTGCATGGCCACTGCCAGCAAAAAGCACTTATTTCAACTGCGGGCAGTGTAAAAATGATGTCGCTGCCGGAGAACTATAAGGTGGAAACTATCCCATCCGGTTGTTGCGGCATGGCGGGCAGTTTTGGGTATGAGAAAGAGCATTATGATCTATCCATGCAAATAGGTGAGCTTGTGTTATTTCCTGCTGTGCGTAATGCTGCCGATAACGTTATCATCGCCGCCCCCGGCACCAGTTGCCGCCACCAGGTAAAAGATGGTACAGGCAAAAAAGCGCTTCACCCGGTGGAAGTGTTGTGGGAGGCGCTGGTGTGATGTCGTTTTTCGATTTTTAACCATTTCCCCGTCAACTATTAAATATTCTTTCAAACACCGCTAACCGGCTATGGTTACCTAGTAATAATTGTCACCGGCTGTTTCATTTTCTATTCGTGATAAAGAAATTAAATATTTCCCAATTGCTCTAAATTTCTCAGATTGATCTTCATCTGGTGACCACCGCACAACCATGTGATATTTACCATTTTTAACCGCTTCAATAATCCATTCTGAGCCATCCAGGCCTTCACTTTTTATTTCGGTTGGTTGTGACCAAAAGGCCGCTTCCTCTACTTTTTTGCGACAAATATCAATTGCGCCAGTTGTAAGAGTGAGGTACTTATCAAACATAATTTTTCCTGGCTGGTAGCCGCCTTTCCCATCACAAACCTTGCTAAACAACAATACATTGCCATCCTGGCATTCAAGCCTTATAGAAATCGGGTGATTAAATGTTCTCAGCCATGTAAAACGATATATTTCTTTGCTTCCTTTATAATCTTTTAAAACCGGCTCTTTTAAAGCAAATAACATTTGTGAATACCACCTATTTGCAAAGTCGCTTAACCCATCGGCTGTCTTGTCTTGCTCGTTGCTTTTCGCCTTGAAATAGACGGTTAAGCTATCTTTTGGAGGACGAAGAGTGTCAAACTCAATGGCATTACCATTTGAGCCACCAACAAAATTGCAGGATGAGGTGATAATTATTAGCAATGTCAATATGAGGGGCACTATTCTCAAATCACTCAATTCATCTTTACCGGCGCAACCATTTCAAAAGGTGGGATCTTTACAGTAAACGTGGTTTTGGTATTTTGGTTCTCCATGGTGTAAGTTCCATGCATGCGGCCCATCTCGGTACGCAGGTTACACCCGCTTACATATTGGTACTGTTTACCCGGCTGCATAACTGGCTGTGCGCCTACAACGCCCTCACCTTCAACCTCGCGGTTTTGGCCGTTACTGTCAAAAATAAACCAGTGGCGCCGCAGAAGTTTAACGCTGAAATCATTATGGTTTTCAAGGGTAATACGGTACGCAAACATAAACTCGCTGTTAGCGGGGTTACTGTAATCTGGCTGATAGTAAGTCTCAACACTTATTTGAACGCCTTCAGAAATTTTGGATACCATGTTATACGTGTTTGCCGGATGAAGTTACGAATTATCAATATATTATACGGATGGAATAGGGCAATGGTAACAGCCTGTGTAAAAATTTACAAAAAAAATGTGATCGTCCCATAGTTGTTAACATTTAAGTTTTTTATGTTTCACAGCCGTCAGCCCTTAAATTTGCAGCACTTTCGGTATTACTCATACAAAAATTTTATATGACAAAAATTGCTGTGGCAAAAGGCGATGGCATAGGCCCGGAAATTATGGATGCTGTGCTTACCATTTTCAAATCTGCCGGTGTTCCGCTGGAATACCAGTTTGTTGATATGGGCAAATGGGTGTTTGATAAAGGCTACAGCAATGGTATGACACCCGATGCACAACAAGCTATTGAAACCCTGGGCATTTTGTTTAAAGGCCCCATGGAAACACCCAAAGGCAAAGGCGTTAAAAGCGTAAATGTTACCGCCCGCAAAACCTGGAACACCTACGCCAACAAGAGGGTTTTTCAAACGCTTAGCGGTGTTGATACCGTTTTCAGCAAGGCCGGCATACCCGTTGATATAACCATAGTGCGCGAAAACATTGAAGATACCTATGGCGGCATTGAGCACATGCTTACACATGATGTTGCGCTAAGCCGCCGCTTTATAACCCGCCCCGGCAGCCTGCAGGTTATTAAGTACGCTTTTGAAATGGCCAAGAAAAAGAACGCCCGCCGCATTACCTGCGGCCACAAGGCAAACATTATGAAGCTTACCGATGGCCTTTTTCTGCAGGTGTTTTACGAGGTTGCCAAAGAGTACCCCGAGTTAAAAGCCGACGATGTTATTGTTGACGACCTGTGCATGAAGCTTGTTACCCGGCCCGACCTGTTTGATGTGGTGGTGTTAACCAACCTGCAGGGCGATATAGTAAGTGATTTGTGTGCCGGTCTTGTAGGCGGTCTTGGCTTTGCCCCCAGTGCCAACATAGGCGACTATATCTGCATATTTGAGGCCGTACACGGCACCGCCCCTGATATAGCAGGTAAAAACATTGCCAACCCTACTGCGCTTTTACTAAGTGGTATCGCCATGCTGCGCCACCTTGGTATGATGGAGAAAGCTGTTACCATTGAAAACGCCTTGCTCTACACATTAGAACAGGGCATACATACCGGCGACTTTGGCGATAAAAGCAAACCATCTGTAAACACTACTGATTTTGCTCAATCCATAATCAACAATTTTGGGCAAGTGCCACTGCTGGGTGCAAAACCTGCACAGGCAGATATGTACACCACCCAAACGCATTTTAAGCTGGAGAAGAACGCCATGATGGAAAGTGACGGTGAAGCCAGCGAAAAAATTTGCGGTGTTGATTTTTTTATCGAGAGCAACGAACAACCAATAATAATCGCCAACAAATGCCTTCGTCATGCGGGTGTTAAGTTTAAGCTGGTTAGCATAAGCAACCGTGGTACGCAGGTATGGCCAACGGGCAGCGTTTACACCAACCTGGTAAACCAGTACAACGTGCGCTTTGAAAGCATTGACGATTTCCCGCTTACGCAGCAGGATGTGCTGGGGTTATACATAAGCCTTAGTGGCAATTATAAGATCTGCTCATCCGAATTATTGCTTATGCTGGGCGACAAAAAAGCTTACAGTTTGGCACAGGGCCAATAGTAATACATTCCATTTTTATGCAAGCCCGGTG
This sequence comes from Bacteroidota bacterium, assembly GCA_013285915.1. Classification (GTDB taxonomy): domain Bacteria; phylum Bacteroidota; class Bacteroidia; order Chitinophagales; family Chitinophagaceae; genus JABDFW01. The sequence continues at coordinate 4,246 of JABDGS010000002.1, read as the reverse complement.
CACCTACCAATATGCCGGGCTTTTTCAATTATGTTAATTTCGATATTATACTTTAAGAATATAAACTCTCCTCTGTAATCTCGTCGGGCCCTTCTCCGTCGCCCGTCCCGATTTTTCGGGAAGGAGAAGGGGTTAGGGGATGAGGCGAAAAGTCACTGCACTTTTGCAGTAAACGTACCGGAATTGATATTGACTATATTTCCCCCCGAATCTTTGACCGAACCGCTAAACGTACCCGTAACTATTTTTGAATTGGGGTCGTAGCTATTGATATTTACAATAGTATTGGCCCCTGTTACCGTTGGGTCGGCCGAGTAAATAACAGTGCCCGCCACAAGGTCAGTAAACCTGAACAATGCACTGGATTGTGAGCTATATGAACCCGGGGCAATTGCACCTCCCGAGAACGCCACACCAGCTTGAAAAGCAGTATCACCGGTAGCGCTGGTAAACCCTGTTACATACAAAAACAGCTCACCAAGTGTATCTTTTGTATAGGCTGTGTCTACAGGGCCGTGATATGATCCTGATGGCCCGTTAAATTTCCATGCACTGTCGCTTTGGTTAGGGTTGGTAATACCACCGCCGCCAAGGCCGGTACCCGTGCTGTCTTTTACGTACACCGTAAAACTGCAAATGCTTGAATCGAACGTTACATTAAACAGTGTTGAGTCAGGTATTATAGGTACGCCAACCGGCCTTAATTTAACCGTTTGCAAACCTGTGTTTGTAAAGTAGCCTGAGTCAGAAAAATAAAACCCGTTTTGCGTATTTGTATAAATTGAATAGGAACCCGGGTTTGTTACGTTTACATTTACTACCACGTATGCTGTATCACGGCCTGGCTCTACCCCATCATAAAATGTACCTACAACTGTTTCAGGCATGCAATTACCGGCGGTATCCTGCAGGCTCCCCGCTGCTGCAAGGTTTTGGTTGGTTTCAATGCTAAGTTCTTTTTGGCATGCCGACAAAACTAAACAGGCGCAAGCCAATAAACCAAGCAGGGGTATCATAGGTTTTTGCTTCATAATACTTTTTTTTAGCATGTGCATTCTTTTTTGCCCGCAGCAGATAATTGCAGAAACGTTTTCGTTAACAATAAATTGTTTAAGCCTGTAAGATACTTATAAATCGCCTGAACGGCTAAAAGCAGCCGCTCATTTACTGCAACTTTCGGTGTAAACTATATTTTTCCCACCATATTTTTTGGGTCAACCCAGGCATCAAATTCTTCAGGCGTAACATACCCAAGTTTCACCGCCATTTCTTTAAGTGTGGTGCCTTCTTTATGCGCCTTCTGTGCTATCTCAGCCGCTTTATAATAACCAATTTTTGTGTTTAAGGCTGTTACCAGCATCAGGCTGTTATCAACATGCTTTTTAATATTGGCTTCAATCGGCTCAATGCCCTCGGCGCACTTGTTGTTAAAGCTTACACAGCCATCGCCAATAAGGCGGGCGCTGTGCAAAAAGTTATAGATCATTACCGGCTTAAACACATTCAGCTCAAAATGGCCCGTAGCGCCGCCAATATTTATAGCTACGTCATTGCCCATTACCTGCGCTGCTATCATGGTAAGCGCCTCGCACTGCGTAGGGTTTACCTTACCAGGCATAATTGATGAACCCGGCTCATTATCCGGAATATGTATCTCCCCAATACCACTGCGCGGGCCAGACGACAGCATGCGTATATCATTCGCTATTTTCATCAGGCTTACAGCCACCGTTTTTAATGCCCCATGCGCTTCTACAATAGCGTCATGCGCGGCCAAAGCTTCAAATTTGTTTTCAGCGGTAACAAACGGCAAACCCGTTAACTCAGCAATTTTCTCAGCCACCAGTTCTGCGTAATCATCAGGGGTGTTAATACCCGTACCCACAGCCGTACCGCCCAGCGCAAGCTGTGCCAAATGTGGAAGGCTATTTTTTATAGCCTTTATACCCCAGCCCAATTGGGCAACATAACCGCTAAATTCCTGCCCCAGCGTTAATGGCGTGGCATCCATAAAATGGGTGCGGCCAATTTTAACCACCTGCATAAATGCCTTGCTTTTTGCAGCCAGCGTGTTATGCAGTTTTTCAATACCGGGCAGCGTATTTTCAACTAATATTTTATAAGCTGCAATGTGCATGGCCGTTGGGAAAGTATCGTTTGACGACTGCGACTTATTTACATCATCATTGGGGTGCAAAAATTTATCCTTATCGGTTAAGGCGCCGCCCTGTATTACATGCGCACGGTAAGCCACCACCTCGTTAACATTCATATTGCTTTGCGTGCCGCTGCCAGTTTGCCAAACTACCAGCGGAAACTGGTCGTCAAGCCTACCCTCTAATATTTCGTCGCACACCTGTGCAATGGCATCTTTTTTCTCAGCAGGCAGCACACCCAATTGGTTATTAGCCAATGCGGCCGCCTTTTTAAGATAAGCAAACGCCTGTATTACAGGCCGGGGCATTTTATTAATATCCTGCGCAATTTTAAAGTTCTCAATACTGCGCTGGGTTTGTGCGCCCCAGTAAACGTGTGAAGGTACTTTTACCTCGCCCATCGTGTCTTTTTCAATCCTGTAATCCATTATGGCTAATTTTTAGAAGCGCAAATCTACGATACGCCCGTTGTAAAAACCTATCAAAACTCAATAATTGCAAATTGCCCATCTGTGCTGTCATCACGCGTTACGCGTGATCTGCCTGGCCACCAGTACTTTGCTGAACAGTGCCTCTACCGCTCAGCAGATTCTTCGCTTCGCTCTGAATGACAATAAAGCCCATCTCCGCTGTCATCCAGAGCGAAGCGAACCCCGATGCATCGCGACTGCCCATCTCAGCCACTACTGCCCAACCCTGCTGTCATCCAGAGCGAAGCGAAGGATCTGTTCAAAATACCACTACTGCCCAATCACCACCCCAGCACTCCACTCCAAACGCCGCCAAAAGTAGCACAAAAGACGCCAAATCGTAGCCAAACTGCGCCACCCCATTTTATACTAACTAATTGATTATCTTTCATTTGAATTTTAAAATGGCCAAAAATGTCACATATAGCAATTTTATTAATATCTTCCTTTCCCAGCCCAAATTCAGCCGGTATTGCTATTTTACTTTTAGCTTTTGCATTTTTCACGATTCTCATACGCTGCTAACCTTCGACTGTTTACTTTTCCTTAACCCTTATGCCCTATACCTTCAACCTCCTTCCACTTCAACCTTCCTTTCTTCGCTTCGATAACTGGAAACTTGAAACCGGAAACTTTCTTACTCGCCCTCCCGGCTTTCCTTACGCCTTAAACCTTCACCCATCCACCTTGTTTTGGTTTTCCTTATGCCGTACACCTTCAACCACACGCCTCTCTATACCTATATATACAAAACGCTGTTTTGTCCGCTAAAAAGGGGAAAAATATTTTTGACATTAGCAAACCGGCCAGATAGGATCTTTGGAACCTTTTCTACTCGTTTTTTTGGACATATCTCTCTGATAAAAAATAAGCATTTATCTTGCTTAATATTAAAATTGACTGATATGGGTGTGCCTCAATACGACGACCTAATGAATCCGACTATCCAAGCTTTAAAAAATCTTGGCGGACAGGCCCATATAAGAAGCATAGAAAAAGAGGTCGCAAAACTTCTGCAACTTTCAGAAAAGGACAAATCTGATATCCATCGAGGCACCACCACAAAATTGGTATATAGACTAGCTTGGTCGCGCAATTATTTAAAAAGATTTGGGCTTTTAGATAAAGTCAACAGGGGCGTCTGGAGGTTAACCCCAGCAGGCGAACAGGCGACAGCTATTGATAAAGAAGAAATTAAAAAGGTCGTCAAAAAAGCCTTCGATTATTCAGAAGAATCCGAAGACGATATAATTGAAGTGGAGGAGGTAGATGAAGAAAGTTCTGACGAAAATGAAGATATAATAAGCCCCTTTGATCCAAAGGATATAAAAATCATTGTTGAGCCCAAAACAATAGACCACCTTGTAACCCGTTTGAGGTATAACGAAATTGACCTTAATACTGAATTTCAAAGAAAAGGGAATCTCTGGAAGCCAGACGTCCAAAGTCGGTTAATTGAATCAATCTTGCTGAGATTACCATTACCAGCATTTTATTTTGATGCAGCTGACGAAAACAAGTGGCTTGTTGTTGATGGTCTTCAGAGACTATGGAGCATAAAGAATTTTATAGTAAATTCTGAAATAAATGATAGCGAAAACCCTGCGTTAGAATTAAATG
>JABDGS010000001.1:108663-109227 GCA_013285915.1 Bacteroidota bacterium | reverse complement strand
TGTGGTTGGTTTCCTCCAGCAACCCCAATGGAAAGCGGGTTTAACGCTGCTGTGGACGGGCCAGTTGAAGCGACCGATTCGCCACTCTCCGTTTTGCCGTTAATGTAATTGCCGGCGGTAGTCGCAGTCATACCACTATTAGTAGTGTTAGCAACTAGTTGGTGGTTATGCGCAGGCATCTGGTTGTTCGTCAACGTTACTGATTCAGCACCACCCAGTTCGCCAAGTATTATTGGCGTCAGGCCAGGGCCTTGGCCCATACCGCCACCAACGGCTGTACGGCTGCGAAGGTCTGGCAGGGCAAATGTGTTTGTGCCATTACCCCCATAAGTAGTACCCAAAATTGAAAAAAGGGCAGTGTTGGATGCGATTGACAATATTTGCCCGGCGCAAGTCATCCAGCCGCGTGGCGCAAAATTGCCTGCAAATAGTTTTATGTCGCCTAAGTATGGATCGGACATAGAAGTTAATTTTAGTGTTTAACAATTTATAATAAAGATATACGAAAATAAAGAGCTATTGGTGTTGGTTTGTATCTGGTATTTATATTCGGCTGCTTTACAT
>JABDGS010000001.1:0-108653 GCA_013285915.1 Bacteroidota bacterium | reverse complement strand
AATTAATATCTGGCAAACGTTAAATTGTTATCGAAATTATCATAAATTTTTTTTTTAAAAAAGTGTTTTGTATTAAAAAATTACAATTAGTTTTGTCTCATCAACACCTCGCTTATCCTCATCTTCCCACTCCAAAACACTTTCGTATGAATAACGATCGCAGAAAATTTTTGCAAAGCACTTCCTTGCTTGCTACAACCTATTTGCTTGCCAAACCATTAAAATCTATAGCAGGTGTTTCAACAAATAATTTTTTAAGCCGCAGGTTGCAGTTGAATGCAATTAATATAATACACACAGGCAACCTGCATGGCAAGCTTTACCCGTTTGCATTGGGTGATTTAAATAATGTAGGCGGGCTGCATAACATACATTCCATTGTTAAAGATAGCAGGATGGCACCTATGGTAGTTGACGCCGGCGGCTTTCTTGGCAACAGCGGCCTAATAGATAATGATATAAACCTTGTGCGCCAAATGGGCAAAACAGGTTATACCGCTGTAACAATTGGTGATAAAGAGCTGGCAAAAGGAGAAGCATACCTGGCGTCTCTTGTGCCATATATGGATTTTACTGTTGTAAACTGTAACTACAATTTTAGCGATGCAGCCCTTAAAGCAAAAGTGTCTGCTTACCATATTGTACGCCACGGGCAATATAAAATAGGCATAACAGGCGTAGGCCCCATAAATAGCAATGTAGCAGGCAGCGATCCTGTTAAAAAGGCCAATGAGGTTGCCGGTTATTTAAAGAATGAATTGAATTGCGACCTTGTTATATGCCTCTCGCAACTTGGTTATGAACAAAAAAGTGACCAGACTGGCAATAAGGCTTTTGCAGCAGCATCTGAGAACATTGACATAATAATTGGCGGCCATGATAAAACCGTTGTACACCCCCAGTTAATTATAAGGAACAATGAAAAGAAACAGGTGGTGCTGAGCAACGGTGGCTTTGGAGGTGCAGTATTGGGTACAGTTACATTCGGGTTTAACGACAAACGAGGCCTGCAAACATTTAATTGCAAAAACTATGTTCCGGGTACCAATGCGGGTTCATCTTTCCACGATAATTATACAAAAATAACTGCCTGATATTTTGTTAAGGCCAATATTTAACAAAGCTGCTTTAATATAACAAGGCAGCTTTTTATTTTATATAAGTACTGATATTATTGTTTCGTACCGGCTTTTAGTTCTTCCAGGCGGTTATACAACTCAAGCACATAAGCAAATTTGTCATCACTTATTTGCATTGGTGGCTCAGGCGAAAAAAACATGCCAGGCGTTTTGCTGTGGTACATAAGTTGTTCCTGCATTTGCGCTCTGTTATTCTCTGTAAAACTTAAGCCAATAACTTTGAAAATATCCTCCACCACCTTCACCATGCCATCATTGTAGTTAAATAAAAAAGCGTTATTATCCTTCTCTATCACTTCAATAAATGCCTCAAAATATTTTTCAATCACTTTAATTGGGTAATTATAAAAATCTTCTGCGGTAACCACCTGTTCTCTGATGCCAAAAAACCCGGGATCAATAAACTGCGGTATACAGTGCCTGCCTGGCCCTTTATTTAGAGACCTTACAACTTCAGCAGGGTTACGGTAAAGCAAAATAAAGGGCACGCGGGGGAATATTTGCCGCAACTGCTCATATAACATTATATGCCAGCTGTCTGTTTTAATAAAAACCTTGCTGCCAAGCCCATTTTTCGGCTGACTGTATAATTTAATTACAGCATTCAAAAGCACACCCTGGCCGTATACCTGTGCAGAAGAGTATTGCAACACGTCATCAAAAAAAGGCACTTCAGAAAGCACTGTGTTATCTGCATTATTTGCAAGGGCCTGCGATACAATTGTTGAACCACACCTTGAAATATGAAATATAATGGCGGTTGGCTCTTCAACATTAATCTGTGCTGCCCACTCAAGCAATTGCGCTATGCTTGTTATGTTTTTTTGCGGGCCGGCATTTTGCGGAAATCTTCTGCAAATGCCGATTGTGTTGTCAAAAAAAGTCCTGTTAAACTTTTCACCCCCTGTATAAAGCCATTCACAAAGTGTTTCAGTGCCGGTATCAACCAGCTTATAAGGTATCCATTTGTTAAGCGTTGCTAAATTCAACTCCATAGTTTAAATGCTTTAGTAACTTACCTATGCCTGTAATGTTTTTAAAAGATCATCTGCTAATTTATTTGCTGTTTCGGTATTCATGCGCCTCAGTTCAGTAATTATTTTTTTTGTTTCTTCCACGTTTTGCTGCTCCTGCTTAATAGTTAGCTCACCCTGCTCAAAAATATTTTTAAGCCAGTCGTTTACCTTACAATCAATTACCAGGTGCACCCTGTCAGTATCGCCTCCATTAAAAACCCGATGTGTAAGGTTTGCGTTAATATACAAACATTCACCCGGCATCATAATTACACGTTCGTCTTCAATAAAAAACTCAACCCCCGGGTTGGTAAATATTGGTATATGCAACCTGGCCTCACCATGCTCATAACTAAGGTCGTAATCACGGTGCGGCATTATCACAGCGCCGGCTTTAAGGTTAAGCAGCCTTACAGCCATTATATCGCACGCAAGCCCTGCTACAAACTGCTGCACTGCCGGTATTTGCAACATCAGCGGCGTGTCTAAAAATACTGCGTCGCCCATAAGGTCTGCCGAAACATTATCCACATTTCCACCTGGAGAACGTAAAGCAATTACATCCCATTGGCCCATATAATGGCTGCTGTTTAAATGAGCCTTGCCGGTGTAGCTGGCTAACAAAATTTTTGTACCAAGTTGTAAACTTTCAATATCTGAAAGAAGAGGAAGCTTAGCGTATTTTATCATAGTGTAATACCATAAAGCGGTATTTTAAAATTATCACCTTTTTTTGAACCCGGCATATCAAAACAAACTGCTCCGCATTATATACAGCCATTTATTCTCTCAGCCATTTTATCATGTGCGGGTATGGGCTTGTATTTTTTTCAACAGCATTTTTTGGCTCGTAAGTAAGTCCAACCCACTGCAGCATACTAACGCCAACATAACGCCCTGCGGCAAAATCATCAGCAATATTACTGCCGTTGCCTTTGTAACCATCATCATGAAAAACAATATATGGGCTAATACCAATATGCTTTGCAGCTGCGTAGCTCCACGCAATTGCCATCATTTCTTCGCCCATGTCTTCGTCGGTATCGCCTCCAAGCCTGCCATCCAGCCCAGCTCTTTTAGCCGGCGCGGCAACTGCAATATGACCTGCCTCGTGCAAAAGATCGCCGGGATATTTTAATTGCATGCTATTTACAAGCAAACGGCTTTTATTTATGCTTACTCCCGGCAAAAATTCTTTTTCGTTTGAAAATTCAGCAAATTCTACGGGAATATTAATAGAATGGAGAAACTGTAAAATTTTAGCAGTTATGGCTTCCGTATCAGTTACTTGCATACTACAAGTGTACATATTTTTTGGCAGAATTTTATTATAAAGCAATGCCGAATGTGTAATTTTTTATATAGCAGCGGTTACAGAAAATTGCAAGGTGTTTGTGCCGGGTTTGGGCAAAACTCTTACCGTTTTTGGTGAACAGTGTTATGCATTAAAAATGAGTGAAAGAAGGATAATGATAAGCGGTATTCCGGCCAGCACTCAATTATGCATATATTCCTTTTTTAGGAGGATGTTCAACGCCTTCGTTTCACGTTTCACGTTTCCACCGACCCACCTCCGCCATTTACCGCCGTTTTGTTATGCTATGCCTACCTGCCGTTTTTATGCTGCTGCCGGCAATATATTTTTGTTTCATCAAATTAAAAATAACGCAGTACAATATGGAACAGACTAAAACTCCCGAACAAAGCAATTTTCCAAAACGTAACAGGGAATGGACCGGTATATTCCTGGTGATCGTTGGCGGCTTGCTGCTGGCAGATAAAATGAACGTAGGCCTGCCCCATTGGATATTTACATGGCCAATGTTGCTTATTGGTATTGGACTATTAACCGGTTTTCAGCACAACTTCAGAAATGCCGGCTGGATAATTATGGTAATTGTTGGTGGTGCATTTTTGATTGACCAGCAGTTTCACGAAGTTCAGATACACGAAATTATATGGCCAGGCATTTTAATCCTGGTTGGGGTAGCATTTATTTTCCGCAGGCGTAACAACACATGGGATAAACAAAAATGGAAAGGCGACTGGAAAAAAAATTGGGAAAACGACTTTAAACAAAGTCATCCATATTATAACGCCGTACCTGAAGACGGTGAGTACATTGATTCAACAAACATTTTTGGGGGCACAAAAAAGGTTATCCTGTCAAAAAACTTTAAAGGTGGCGATATTACCTGCTTTTTTGGGGGCGCTGAGCTTGACCTTACCCAAGCAGATATACAGGGCGTAGTAAGGCTTGACGTCACGCAGGTTTTTGGCGGCACAAAAATTACTGTTCCATCCAACTGGGATGTTAAGAACGAAATGACGGCAGTATTTGGCGGTATTGAAGATAAGAGGGCTATTGTAAGCACCACTTTTGACCCCAATAAAGTTTTGGTGATAGATGGCACATCAGTTTTTGCAGGTATTGAAATAAGAAACTAATTATAAAAATCAGCTTTTATGCAACATCAATTTTATGCCAGGCGCGATACAGTTTTTACAGGTATTTTTTTAACCATAGCCGGCCTGTTGCTGTTAGTTAGCAAATTAATTCCCGGCTCATTACCCGGTTGGCTGGTTAGTTGGCCCATGGCAGTTATAGGCACAGGGCTATTGATTGCCGTAATAAGCAAACGCAAAACTATATTATGGATAATACCAATTTTCTGGGGCGGTTTTGCAATGCTTGAGCAGCAAATGCCTGAGCTTAATATACAGAAATATAGTGGCGCGGTATCGATAATTTTTGTTGGGCTGCTGTTTTTGGGCATGCGTTACATACCGGCTTTTTATATAAACAAAGACAGGAAGCGCGGCAACATATTAAATATTACAACAGTTTTTACCCATAACCAAAGCACCTTTAATGTTAACAATTACAATGGCAGCCGGCTTATATGCGTATTGGGTAATATGGAGATAAAGATGGAAAACGATTTTGACCAGGATGACGCGATTATTGATGCCTCGATTACAATGGGTGTATTAAAGTTAACGGTACCGCCCAACTGGATAGTTAAAAATAGTATGGCCTCTCTTTTAGGCGCGATCACTGATTATCGTAAACCGGCCGCCGCAAATACCGGCACAACCAAAACCATAACGCTTGCAGGCAATGTAAGCATGGGTGCAATTGAAATTGTATAGTTACTAAAACACTAATTATTACACTAAAACTATAAAGCTATGAAATGGTACCTTGCAAAAATTGTTTACCGCATATTATGTGGCGATGGTAACCATGCACCGCAGTTTGACGAGCAGTTACGGTTAATAAAGGCTGACGACGACCTGCACGCTTTTCAAAAAGCAAGGCTTATTGGTGAACGCGAAGAAGACAACTTTTTAAATAACATTCAAAAGCCGGTACAATGGCGTTTTATTGATGTAAGTGAAATACATGCCCTGACCGACCTTGCCGACGGCGCGGAAATGTACAGCAGGATAAAAGAGGAAGAAGATGCCGATATTTACGTTAAGTTAGTGCATTTAAGGGCTTCTCATTTATTTGAAAGCAGCATGCACCAGTCAATAAGGTTAAACTAAAAAAACTTGGCAACGTCATCGCCTTCCATAAAAAAACTAATACTTATAAACAGCGTATGGTGGTTTATAAGCAGCTTTATACGCGGTACTATTTTAGTAAAGCAAAATGTTACTTACACCGAGGCGATAGTTGACTGTATTATCACATTCGGGCTGCTTGGCGCAAGCTGTATACTAATAATAAACAACATGCGGTATTACCTGCCCAAGCAGGAAAAATACTGGTATGTACTGGTAATAAGTGTTGCCATCAGCAGTGTTTCGCTGTTTATTTCAATGATAGTGCTTAGGTTATTATTTGGCAGCGATAAACACTACCTGCAGGTGTTTGACGATTCAACAGGCATACGTTTCGGCATATCCTTTTTATCGGTAGGGTGTATGTCGCTGGTGGGTTTATTGTATTATACGCAGGAAGAACAGCAATTGATGAACGAAAGAAAAAATGACGCAGAGAAAATGGCAAGGGAAGCAGAATTATACAAACTAAGGCAGCAACTGCAGCCACACTTTTTATTTAACAGCCTTAATTCAATCAGCGCACTTACAGGCTCACAGCCTGAAAAGGCCAGGCACATGATACAGCAGTTATCTGACTTTTTAAGGGGCACGCTTCGTAAGGAAGAACACCAGTGGAGTACACTGAAAGAAGAGCTGGAATATTTAAAGCTTTATCTTGATATTGAGAAAGTTCGTTTTGGCCACAGGCTGCAAACCAATATTGATCATGACGACGAAAGCCTTGAAATGAAGTTGCCTGCGCTTCTATTGCAGCCGGTAGTAGAGAATGCTATTAAGTTTGGATTGTACGATACCGTTGGTGAAGTGGCTATATGCATACAAGCCAAAAACCTCAATGGCGTTTTACAGGTAACCGTGCGCAACCCGTTTGACCCCGAAACAGCACAGCCATTGCAGGGCACAGGCTTTGGATTATCATCCATTAAAAGAAGGCTATTTCTTTTATTTGCAAGGCAAGACCTATTGCAGACAAAATCAGAAGACAGTTTTTTTATAACAACTATTACAATACCGCAGCTTGTATAAAATAATAATGTATGAAAGTAGTAATTATAGATGATGAACCCCTGGCGAGGAGCATGGTAATAGAATACCTGCAGGCCTACCCTGATATGGAAGTGGCACAGGAATGTAACGATGGTTTTGAAGGTGTAAAAGCTATTCAGCAACACCAGCCGGGCCTGGTATTTCTTGATATTCAAATGCCAAAAATAAACGGCTTTGAAATGCTTGAGTTAATTGAAAACCCGCCGCCGGTTATTTTTGCCACTGCTTTTGAAGAATATGCAATTAAAGCGTTTGAAACACATGCGGTTGATTACCTGTTAAAGCCCTTTAGCAAGGAACGTTTTGACAAAGCCATGCAAAAATTTTTACAGCAAAAGCACAAGCCTGAGCAAACGCAGGCATTGCTGGAAACGGTTAGTCCATCCCCTGTACAAACAGGCAGGATCGTGTTAAAGGACGGTGGCAAAATAAAGATCATACCCGTTCCTAATATTCAATACCTGGAAGCGGCGGATGATTATGTAAAGATCTTTACGCAGGAAGGTTCTTTTCTAAAAAAGAAAACGATGCAATATTTTGAAGATACACTGCAGCAACAGTTTGTAAGGGTGCACCGCTCATACATCATCAATACGCAACTTATCACCCGCATTGACCCTTATGAGAAGGATGGGCATCTTGTTTTACTGAGTACCGGCGCACGTTTGCCTGTAAGTAAAGCCGGTTACGCAAAGCTGAAAGAAGTGTTGGGAATATGAGCTTCCTGGTTTAAGGTTTGAAGAGTTTAAAGTGTACAGTGAATTGAACGCGGATTTTCAAGATTAGGCAGATTTGCGCCGATATATCTATTTCCAAAATTATCAGTTTATCTGCGCCCATCCTCTCAGTCATGAAAATCTGCGTGCCATCCATCCGCTTAATTTCGGGGAAACATCTTTACCCGTCTCCCGGTCCATAATATTATTACAGTTCGATTACTTTATCTTGCAATAAGTAATCAAAACACACTTCCATGCTTCGATTGCGCCTGCTGCCAATTGCCACTATTGCAATAGTAATTATTTGCGCTAATAATAGTGCAACTGCACAAAAGCAAATTACATTAACTGATGAGTTGAAACAGTTGACCGATATCAGCCTGTTACCTCAATACCGCACCAACACTTACGTTGCAGAAACATCAACCTACGACAGAACGGGCGGCAACAACGATGGCTTTGCAGGCACCTACTCATATATAAGAAGAAATGCTGACAGCAGCCTGGTGATGTTTGATGTTACCGGCTGTGGCGTTATAAACCGTTTTGCAACCCCCACCCCAACCGATGATACACTTGATTTTTATATTGACGATACCACAAGCGTTTCTTTCTCCATTAAATACAGCGATTTATTTTCAGGTAAAGTTTATCCATTTGTAAATCCACTTTGTGGTAACCAGTTAGGCGGCTTTTATTGCTACTACCCTATTATGTTTAATAAAAATTGCCGCATTGTTAGCAGGGGCAAGCATTTGCAGTTTCACCAAATACAATATAGACTGTACGCGCCGGGTAGTGCGGCTAAAAGCTTTTCGTTACAACTAAATAATGATGAAAAAAAAGCCCTGCAAAATGCCGCAGCATTGTGGGATGGAGGGTGCAAAGCTATCCGGTTTTCAGAAAATATTTCAGAAGCTGATACGGGTTATTATATAAAGCCAGGCGAAACAAAAACATTGTTTGCCTTAAATAAGGGCGGCAGGATTGAAAGCCTTGAAATGGATGGCGCCGATGCATTTGCAGGCAACCAGAAAAATGTTTACATAAAAATTACGTGGGATGATGATACCGTGCCTGCTGTATATTGCCCTGTTGCAGATTTTTTTGGTTATGCTTTTGGACAGCCTTCAATGCAAAGCCTGTTATGCGGTGTAAAGGCTGGCATTGCCTATTTTTGTTACCCCATGCCGTTTGATAAAACGGCAACAATACAGTTAATATATTTTAACCCCGGAAGCGGGCACGAAACAATACATATAAAGGCCAAAATATATTACAACCACACTAAGCGCAATATAGCAGGCGAAGGCAGGTTCTATACCGTATGGCAGGGCAATGTACAGCCTGCAAACGGTGCACCATTCGTATTTTTAAATACAATGGGCAAAGGCCATTATGTTGCCACGCTTTTACAAGCCCACGGCTTGACGCCTGGCATGACATATTTTTTTGAGGGGGATGATTCAACTGCCGTTGATGGCAGCTTCCGCATACACGGTACCGGCAGCGAAGATTATTTTAACGGTGGCTGGTATGCCCTGCCAGACAAGTGGGATAACAAATTCAGCCTGCCCGTGTCAGGTTGCCTCGACTACAACTTGCCTTACTGCCGCACTGGCGGCTACCGTTTATACTTTGCTGATAAGATTTCTTTTGAAAAGAGCATTTACCAAAGTATTGAGCACGGCCCCGAAGGGAATAAAATACCGGTTAGCTACACATCGCTAAGTTTTTATTATTGCAGTACAGCGCCTGCATTTATCCAACCGCCAACATACGGGTCAACAAGTGTAGATGCCCCTAATGTATTTACTTTATATCCCCAGCTTATGCATGTAAATATTGATGGCGATATAAATACTAAAACCCAATGGGTTTACAACACAGGCGGCGAAAGCTTTATATATACTATTAACGATGGCAACTCAACAATAGGCATGCCGCTTGAAAAAATGTCATGGGGGCATTATTGGCTGTATGTTGATATTGCTAAGCTGCCACAAGGCTGCGAGTTTTCAGTATGGCAAAAGCAAACACAAATTTCAGGCTGGTTTTCAACGGATAGTGCAAAGCAGGAAAGGGTTGAAGCGTTGTACGCGGGCGAAGTTGTAGTAAACGGTTTCCAAAACTCCGTTACGCTTCATTTTAAAACCAGCGGCACAAAAAATATTTTTTTCTTTAACAGGTTTATATTAAAGAGGCAGAGAAACTACGGCGATATTTTTTACTTTTAAACAGCTTTAGGGAACGAGATACTGAAAGTAGCACCCTCCCCTTCTTTGCTTGTTATTGAAAGATGGCCATGGTTTTGCTCAATAAATTCTTTCACTATCATTAATCCTATTCCGGCCCCCTTCTCTTTCGCCGTACCAAAAGTTGATACGGCCGATCCAAAATTCTTAAAGAGCTTTTCTTGTTTTTCTGCGCTTATACCCGCGCCTGTATCTCGTATATGTATAGCAACCTGCTGCGGCGTATATGAGTAAAAAATATTTATAGTTCCATCAGGTGGCGTAAATTTTATGGCGTTGCTCAGCAAGTTTTGAACTATAATATGCAACTGGTTACTGTCAGCCATTAATGGCTGCTCGTTGGTGTTATCGTGCAGTATAACTATATCCTTTTTAGCAGTAAATGTTTCAAAAACATTCAATACTTCCTGTATTATCTCACCGGCATTTATTTTTTCAAGCCGGGTTGAAATGCCTTTTCTCTGCGTAGCAGCCCACGTAAGCAGGTTATTAAGCATTTGGTTTGATACATTTACCTGCCGGTACAAGTTTTCAAGCAGGTATTTTTTTTCCTTCTCGGGCAGCACGTCCTCAATAATTAACAGCAGTGTTTGCTGAAGCGATCCCATGGGCCCACGCAGGTCGTGGCTTACTACTGCAAACAGTTGGTCTTTCATAACATTAAGGCGTTCAATGTTGCTATTCTTTTCAAGCAGCTGGCGGTTAAGTGCCGCTATTCTTTTGTAGTTTTTGTACAATAATATAAACGCAATTATAAGCAGCAGTGCAAACGTGCTTATGCAAATAGTAAGCACAATTGTTAAATGAATTTTCTCCCGGCTCAGTTCATTTTCCTTTCGTAGATCTTCATTTATTATTTCTTTTTGCTGCAGCCGCATATAGTTTATAACCTGCACTTTTGATTCATCATCAAGGCTGTCTTTATAAACCCTGTCAAGCAACTGGTACTGGTATGCATTTTTAAAATCACCGGCTGCTGCATAGCTTTTTGCCAGTATTTTAAGCGCCTGTTCCGCATCCCATTTAGCGCTCATTTTTTTTGCAAAGGCTACGCTTTGCAAACCATTATTTATTGCCTGGTTAAAATCGCCAAGGGCGTAATATGTTTCAGCAAGGCCATTATAGGCAAATGTTAGCTCCCAATTATCCCTGTACGCCGAATAATCCAATACTTTTTTATACCATGTGGCCGCTTCCGCGGGCTTGGCATCGTTAAAAAGCGCCTTGCCCATACGGTTGTAAGCCATTATGGTAATGTGATGGTCTTCATTCAGGCTGTCAATCTCAATCGCTTTGTTTAAATAATATTTGGCATTATTCACATCATGCAGTTCATCATAACAAATGCCTATGTTAAAAATATCAGATGCCTGTTGCTGGCTGTTTTTTACGCTTGCCGCGGCCGAAAGCGCCTTAATAAATTGTTTTAAGGCCAGCAGGTATTCATTATGCCCCAGGTAAATTAAGCCGACATTGTTTAAAGCCATTGCAACGCCAAGGCTGTCGCGTATATTTTCGCTTATGTGCATGGCCCTGTCGGAGAATATAAGCGATGAATCGTACGATCCTTTTACATAATAAGCCTTTGCAATGCTGCTCAATGCCCGGCTTTGCCCCAAAACATATTGCTGCTTCCCGGCAAGCAACAATGCCTGACGCCCATAATACATTGCACTGTCAGGATCGTTAAACAGGTATTTGCTGCTTACAGCATTCATCAGATCAATAGTAGCATTTAATGACTGATAACCGGGATTAAGCCGGGTGTTTTTTAATTTTTGAAGGACAGAATCTTTGCTCTGAGCAATTACATACCCGGGGAGGGAAAGCAGGAAAATAAAACAAAATACTTTTAGTACGGTTTTCCCCCTGCCTGTGGCAGCGTGTTTTTTAATGAGTTTAGTATACATAGGGAGTGAAACATTTCGGGATACAGAATATTGGTTATTCCTTCAAAAATACAAATATTCGGGATTATCGCGCTGCTTTCAATTATTTTGTCATAACCCTTGTACTGCTTTGCTGGTGCATGTTTGGTTTATAAAGGGCTGGCCACTTCAACCATAATATTACCTGGTGCATAAAAGTAAAAGCCAAACGAGCTTCTTATTTTCGCCGGTTCGCGGTCTACGTTAGCGCCGCTATCTTTAAGGTTGTTATATATGTCAACAACTTCATGCTGTTGCTTAACCATAAAACCAATATGAAAATCGCGCATATAGGCTTGCGGACTTTGTGCGTCAAGTTTGCTTAACACAAGCAAAAAATCATCCTCTCCTTTTAAAATTGCAATTATGCCATCTCCCTTTATATCAATGCAAGTAAACCGGAAAAATTTCTCAAAAAAAGCTGCAGTTTCTTTAACGTTTGGTACCGGCAAATTAATATGGTTTAGCTGCATAACTGTTGCATTATAAAAAAAATCAAAAAAGCTGCATTATTTGTTGTAGGCCTGCATGCCCGGCAATGCCTTATTGGAAAAATCGAATAGTGCAAGATTTTCTGAATTAGAACCATCGGTCGCCGAGGGCCCTTTAAAGGCTACCCAATCTGGCTCCCAATAACAAAAGCCAATACCCCGGCCGTTAGGTATGGCAGCAAGCAGTTTTTTTAATTGCAGCAGGTAATTAAGCTGGCCTTGTGGCGTGGCATCATAGCCGGGTATTAACTGGTTTGCTTCGCCAACAATATTATTGGTGTTATCATTCCACTGCAACGTCCACGGATAGGAAGTTTCTGCAATAAATATTTTTTTGTTAAACGCTGCAAGCGTAGTTAGCTGTTGTTGTATAGTGCTTAGGTCTTTTTCGGCCCACCATGCATAATATGATAATCCTATAACATCATAAGGCACATTTTGTGCATTCATATTATTAAAAAAATCAGCAGCACCATCCGTTTCTGCGTAATGCAGCATTATTAATATTTTATTATCGGTGTCAACTGCCTTTACGCCTGCAATACCGCTTTTTACCAGGGCAGCAAAATTAGGCCAGTTAGCATCTGTTGAACTGTTAACCTGTCCCGAAGGCCACAACATACCGGCATTAATTTCGTTGCCTACCTGTACAATAGCGGGCAAAGTATTTTGCGCTTTTAACATTGTTAGCACCCGTTGCGTATAGGCCTTCACAGAATCGTTAAGTACACTGGCAGCAAGGCCCGCCCAGGTTGCGGGCGTTGATTGATGTGATGGATCGGCCCAGGTATCTGACATGTGAAAGTCTAACAATATTTGCATACCTTCTGCTGAGATCTGCTTACAAAAATCCAGCACTTCGTCGAGCGAGGAATGAGCGTTTACTGGTTGGTACCACAACCGCACCCTTACCAGGTTACAACCATACTCTTTAAAAATGTCCAGTGCAGGCTTTGCACCGGTGCTGTCGTAAAATTTTGTTCCTGCTTGCTGTATCTCGGGTAAAAACGACAGATCAGCACCCCTGTAAGCAATGGGTGTTGTAACTGGTGTACTGGTTGTATCGCCAGGTGGCGTAACCGGCGGTGCAGGCGAGTTATTTTTACTGCACGAATAAAAGCATAAAATTATCACTATTGCAAAGCACGCTGTTCGCATAACAATGTAAAGGTAATCGTTTGCATAAAACGTTGCCATCATTTTCGGCGAACACTTTTTAGGTCATCGCTAGCCCAACTATTATCGTACTTTATATTAAACTCAGCTGTATACCAATAAACCGGGGGTGTGTAGAATTTTTAACCCACAATCCTTTACAACGATACACCCTTATCTAAAAATTGTATAAAAAGCAACGGGGCATGTGCTTTGCAAATGTTATAGCATGATGAGACAATTTTTAATCAGCGTAGCCCTCTTACTAATTCTTATTGCCTGTAATAACAAAAAGCATAAGGTACCAGGAGAAAAAGGAGGAGATGGCGAGGATGGGGAACAAAAAGAGTATACGATCAATACCTCTATCAATCCAAATAATGCCTGCAATAATCTTTTTTTAGACAGCAGTACATTGAGTGATTTTTTTACAAATGACAGTGTAAGTGATGATATTGCCGACCAAATGCGGGCGTTTTATTACGCACGCAATTTTGAATTTGCATGGTTTGCACCGGACGGTATAACAGAGCAGGGCCGTGAATTTTGGAACCTTAACAGTTACGAGGTGTCATCACTAAAAGACAGTAGCTTTTTTTTAAAGGCACTTAATAAACGCATGCCTGATATTACAACCGCGGATAGCATGAGCATTACACCGGGTGATAAAAGCATTATTAAAACTGAGTTGATGCTTAGTGAGGCTTTTATGAAATTTATGACAAAGGACGGCAAACAAACATCTACAGACGATTTAATGAAATACGTGCCTGCCAAGAAAGAGGATATTATGCAGTCTGCCAATGAAGTGCTTTCAGACCAGGATGGAACGCAAAATGAAGACGCAAAAAAAGCATTTGGTTTATTAAAGGAACAGCTTAAAAAATATTATGATATTGCAAAAAAAGGCGGTTGGCAATCCATTGCATACGCTCATAAAAAATTAAAAAAAGGGAGTTCATCCGCTTTGCTGCCGTTAATAAAAAAACGTTTGCAAATAACCGGCGAACTATGGCAAACTGATACAACTATTGTATTTAATGATATGCTTGACTCAGCAGTAAAAAGCTTCCAGGCAGGCCTTGGTTATACAACCGATGGCATTATTACTGACTCGCTGATAAAGGACATGAATATACCGGTACAGAACAGGATTGCGCAATTGCTGGTTAATATAAACAGGGCGCGCTGGATGCCTGAATATACATCAGGCAGGCTTATAGTGGCAAACATACCAGAATATGCATTGCATGTTTATGAGAATAAGCAAAAAGCTTTTGATATGAACGTTGTTGTGGGAAAGGAAGGCTCGGGCACTGTTATATTTACCGGCAACCTTACCGAAATTGTGTTTAGCCCTTATTGGAATATACCGCCTAGTATTGTACGCAAAGAAATAAAACCAAAAATGGATGAAGATCCTGGCTACCTGCAAAAAGAAGGCATGGAAGTAACGGGTGAATCAAATGGGTTGCCCATTGTAAGGCAGTTACCAGGGCCGAAAAATTCGTTGGGCCGTGTTAAATTCTTGTTCCATAACTCCTATAACATATATTTTCACGATACCCCTGCAAAAAATCTGTTCAACAAAGATAAGCGTGCTTACAGCCATGGTTGCATAAGGCTTGCAGACCCTGTTAAAATGGCTAATTACCTGTTACAGGATAACCAGCTATGGACACCGGGCAAAATAGATTCTGCAATGAACAATACAAAGGAAAAATATGTGTCGCTTAAAAACGCTGTGCCGGTTATAATTACTTATTATACCGCCTGGGTTGATGAGACAGGGAGGTTAAACTTACGGGATGATATTTATAACCACGATGCAGCTGCTGCAGCAAAAATGTTTACAGGGCAGTAAACGTTCTGAAAGCTGCCGGGAATGCAAACAGTTGTATGGCGTTTTTTTCGCCATCTTCTCTTATTTTGAATTGTGGTAATTCCTTTTTTCACCACCAATAAATAACCCCGGCTAATTAGCCAGGGCTATTTATAAAAACAAACTAAAAATTTCAATTTATGCAGCGTCTGTACTGTTTAATATAGTTGAGTGCGACAAATAATATTTGTCAGCGCTATACATAAACAGGCAACTGCCATCTTTAATTTTTTCAATTATAGGCTTATACATATTTGGCGGTACAGCCGGGCACCCTTCGCTGCGGCCAACATAGCCCTGGTTTTTAATAAAGTTTTCTGTAACATAAGGTGCACAGTGCATTACAATTCCACGGCTAAGTGCGTTATCATTTATACCTTGTTCTTCTCCCTCAAGTTTTAACGAGTACCCATGTTTACCCTTGTAGGTGTTTGATGTTAAATAAAAACCAAGGCTGCTTTTAAAGCTGTTAATATCATTGCTAAACTCATTCGCCATAAGCTTACCCGAATTACGGCCGTGCGACACATAAGTGTTAAATAAAACGGCTGCATTCTTCATATCTATAACAAATAATCTTTTTACTGATGACGGCAACGTAAAATCAACAATTGACAATACACCATCATTCTTAATTTTACCTTGTGCAAGCAGGTGATTATATCCTTCAACAGCATTATCGAATGCAGCTTTTGATAAGCCTGCAATGCCAAGGTGCAAACTGTCGTACAAGCCTGCATATTTGTTAACTGCAGCAGTAACCGGTGCAGCTACAGCGTTATACGCTTTTGCTGTTTTAATGGTAGCTTCTTTTTTTGCTGTTGCAAATGAAAGTTGCAATAAAATTATTACTGCTAACGCTGCACATGATCCTGCTATTTTCAATACTTTTTTCATCATCTCTGACTGATGTTTTTAGTTAATAATAAATTTCAAGCAATTGCTTCGGAAAGTTGGTTTTGGAGATGTGTTCTTTTAAGGTAAAGCACCCATTACAAGTACCTTAGGCAGGGAGAGCAAAAATAACCATCGCTTACTCTAATGACGTTTAAAAAATGCTTTAAATTACTAACGTATTGTTAAGTGTGTAATTACCGTTTATGCACTGCATAAAAAACACTAAACAAATGGGCATTTTATGCAACATATTCCAAATAATAAGAAAACCTACGTTATTTAATAACAACTACTTATGTAAAAGGTTTATTGTGGCATGATTTAGGTTTCGCGAAAAAATTTATGCTATCAAAAATCTATACTCCAGTTTGCACCGTATCTAAATAAAGTAATCATTTAAATACCATTTTGCAGGCGCTAAAACTTTTGCTTCCGGAAGGGGCAAAAGAGTATTTGGTATTCTGTCTTTCTACTATACATCAACAATTGCCGGGCTTATTCCGGCAATTTTATTTATGCTGCGATAAAATAATATCTGCTGCGTAGCTGCCACTCACAAGTGCAGCTTCAACAGTGCCGGGGTGCGGGCCGTTATATATTGCTTCACCTGCAAAAAATATTGTGTTCTCTATAGGCTTCATTAATGTTTCCAATGCTTTTTTTGTGCCTGGTGTGGAATAACTGTAAGCGCCTGCTGCAAAAGCATCGCGGCCCCAGTTATATACTTTGGCTGCAAAAAGGTGCTTTGCAAGCTCATCTTGTGATAAGTTAAAAATTGAGGATAATGATGCCATTGAATTTTGTAATATAACCTCATCATCAGTATCCCTTAAAGCAGTTGCCTTAGGCCCGCCGAGCCACCCTGTTAATGTAGGTGTGTTTGCGGGTTGTTGTGTCCACCATACCGGCATCCATTCGTTGCTAATTATAAAACCGGTATCCTTCTTATGCTCATTCCAAAAACAATTTTTAAACTCTAGTATCACTTTTATTACATCGCCATACCCAATATCATTTGCAGCGGTACTGTATTTATCAATTGATGGGATAAATTTTATCGAATTTGCCAGCAACCCATTTTGCAGCAGACTAACCGGCACTGTTATCACAGCTTTTTCACCTATAAATTTATTGCCGTTTGTGTGCACCGTTACTTCATTTGCAACCCACTCAATTTCTGTTACCAGCGTGTTTAAATATATAGTACAGCCGCTTTTTTCACATTCATTCGCCATAAAGTTTACCAGTTGCGCATAGCCACCTTCAATACGATATTGCGGGCCTTCATGTTCCCATTCATCACGCAGCATAAAAACACTCACCCTCGCTGGGTCTGCCACATCAAAACCTTCTGCAAAGCCCTTAACCTGGTTACGCAGTTTTCCATGTTTTTCATCACCAAAATATTGTTGCAAAAATTGTTGCAGCGTTGCGTCTTCTTTTAACTCAGCCATTTTCTTTTCTAATTCATTCCATCCCTCAACAGGCTGCTCTCTTTCTACCCACTTGCCATTCTGCGAGCGGTACATTTTACCACCCGTGCGGGTGTATTCAATACCGGCATCTTTTAACAAACCTAATGTTGCAGGCACATCTCCGTGTATAAACTCAGCGCCCGCCTCAATGGGCTGGCTAAACCCGTCCCCCGTAAAGGTATGCATGCGGCCGCCTAAGCGGTTATTTGCTTCAAGTATAATCACATTTTCCCCGGCTTCGCACAACTGTTTTGCAGCCATTAAACCTGCAGCACCTGCCCCAACTACTATTATTGCCCCGCCCATATTTTTACTTTATTACAACAATATTAATTAAGGGTTGGTATAACTATTGTTTTTTGGTGGTAATTATTAATTGAAAAAACAACTTTTATGATACGTAAGTTAAAATCTGGCGAATACCGCCTTTATTCAAGAAAAAAGGACGCAAAAACAAATAAACGTAAAAACCTGGGCACCTTTGGCTCTCTGGATGCCGCAAAAAAGCACGAGCAGGAAGTGCAATATTTTAAACGGCATTAGTGAAAAAAAATATAATTTTTTTACAAACCCGCACGTGCAACCAAACACGGCGGGTTTATTTTTTGGCAAAATTTTGCCAGGTATGCATAACCTGCAAAAACTGGTGCAAAACCCTGTGCATAACCCTTTTTTTTCCTGCTTTTAAGGTGCTAAACACGTGCGCAACAAAACCGTAAAAAATTTGGAAAACGAAGGCGGCCAGTAGTATCTTTATTCCACAATTGAAAGAAATATAAATCAGACGGACGAGTGAAAATGAGTCCTGAGAAGTATGTAAATTTCAAGTAACAAAAGCATCGGGTTTAGTAGGAATACCGGAATGGGCAACCAGGAAGGTACGACGACAAGACTTGGTGCTTTTTGTTTTTATTTAAGCTACGAAAATATTAGTGGCCGTAAAAAATCCACGAAATCCGAGTCATCTTGTTGTGATTCGTATTTCGTGGATTTTTATTTTTAGTCTCCAGAACGAAGTGTGCCTATTTCGTCCAGGTATTATTGCTTTCGTCCGCATCCATAAAAATACCGCCATCTATTTTAATACTCTTCACTTCTTTTTTATTGTCTGTTGGTACCATAACTGTAGTTTGTTTCTGATTTGCCTGCCATACAGCCGGTGTTTCGTGCGTTGTTGATGTTGTTCCGTCAGTGTAAGTAACAATTACATCAAAAGGGTTTACATAACCGCCAATGTTTTGCACGGTAATATTATACCCTTTACGCTCCTTATCGGCGCTTTGTATTGCAAGGTCAATGTAGTAGTTAGTAAAAAACCAGTTGTTCCAAAACCAGTTAAGGTCTTTGCCCGAGATGTTGTTGAACGAATTAAAAAAGTCCCACGGTATAGGGTGTTTGCCATGCCAGCGCTCCATATAGCCATGCAGGCATTTTCTAAAATCATCATCACCCAATAGATCTTTCACAGCAAAATACCCAAGTGATGGCTTGCCGTAAGCATTATTTGCATAAGGGTAAGGTTTCAGGCCATTAGCCGGTAGAATAATTGGGAAATCCTCTTCAGACGATGGGTCGTTTATCCAAAAATTTATCCTGAACCTTTTATAAAATCCTTCCATCCTCTTTGGGTCTATCTCGCTGCTGCCTATCAGCAGTTCAAATGTAGTAGCCCAGCCTTCATCCATAAATGCATAGCGGCTTTCGTTTATACCCATGTAAAATGGAAAATAAGTATGTGCTATTTCATGGTCGGCAATAAAACGGGTAAATTGAGGATCGCTGTTTGTGTTATCATTTATCATCATTGGGTACTCCATATCTGCAAAGCCCTGGAAAAAGGTCATTTTAGGATATGGATAAGGCACGCCCGGCCAGTTATGTGACAGCCAGTTTAGTGAATATGCAGCAAATTTTGTTTCCTGGTGAATATCTTTTGCAGTATCATTAAACGCAGTCTGTACGCTAACGCGCCTTTGCGTTGCATCATCAACAATAGTACTGCTTGCATCCCATACAAAATGGTCGCTTAAACCAAACGTAACGTCAGGCACATAGTCGGCTTTCCATTTCCAACTGTTCATATCGTTTTGCGCTGTAACTGCATGCGATTGCATGTCGGCAAACGTTGCAATATGTATAACGGAATCAGTGGTCATTGAGCTTGCCAGCCGCTGGGCATAAGTTGGTTGCAAAACCTCAGTTGGGTTTTGTAGCACGCCTGTTGCCCAAACAACATAGTTTTTAGGCGCATTTACCGTTAGTGTGTAATCATTAAAATCGCTGTAAAACTCCTGTACATCAGTAAACGAAACCCTGTCCCAACCGTTGTAATCGTCATACACAGAAATTCGGGGATAACTGTAAGCCAAAAAGTAGGTAGTTGAATCAATCAAACCTTCCCTGTTGCTTTCTAATGAAGCCAGGTAATGCCAGTTTACCATTACCTGTATTGAATCGTGCGGTGGCAGCGGCTTTGGCATGCGTATTCCCCTGCTTGTAGCATCGTTTACGCTGCTGCCCCAGGCAACAGGCTGGCTGTTAATGGTGAGTGAGTCAATAATTATCCCGTCATTTAAATAATCGGCGTCGGCCGGCCCATTTCTTTCAGCGCCGGGTTTATGTATATTCAGTATAAGCCTGAATACAAGCACTTTTAAGGTATCCGGGCTGTTATTGGTATAGCTTATTTGTTCAGTGCCGGTAATATGCCGGTCGGGGGGCATTGCAGTAACGGTAATATTATAGGTACCATGGTTTTGCCAATATTTTGGGCCAGGGTTACCATCAGCTGAACGGGTACCTTTTTTAAAGGCATTGGTAATATTGCGGGGCATGTACAGGCTTTGGGCATGGCTGCCTGCAATAATGAAGGTGAATAGAGATACAATAAGAAAACGGTGCATGGTGAGATTTTTTAAGGTTAGAAAGGTAAATGTTAAAAAAAATTAACTAACGCCTGTTTGGATGAAAGGCAGAATACAGCCCCCGAAATAGGAGGGATATAAGACGACAGGCAGCAGGGCTTGATGAAAGGCATAAAATTTTTGCACTTTGCGAAAAGCTTGCGGCATTATTTGGCTGAATGTTGCATTATAATACAACATAGGGTTGATCGTCGCGACGCACTTTAATTCAGCACCCTGTAGTCATTGGGTGACTGCCCTACGCGTTGTTTAAACAAACGCGTAAAATGCTGCGGGTATTTAAATCCCAATTCGTAAGCGATTTGGCTTACTGATTTATTTTGGTCAAATATTCTTTCTTTGGCCAGGTCAATCACTTTCGACTGAATATAGTCCTGCGCTGTTTTGCCGGTTTCTTTTTTTATAAGGTCGCCAAAATAACCTGCTGATAAATTCAACTCAGCTGCACAATACGATACAGAAGGCAGCCCAATAGTATGTGCTTTGTCCGTTTCAAAATAGTCGTTCAATAAAGTTTCAAACCTTTCTAAAATGCCCTTGTGGACTTTATCACGCGTAATAAATTGACGGTCATAAAAACGCAGGCAATAATTAAGAAACAATTCTATATTAGATACGATCAGCTTCTTGCTATGCTTGTCAATAGCATGTTCCAGCTCGTATTCAATTTTTGAAAAACAATCTAAAATAATTTTCCTTTCGCGTTCTGACAAATGAAGTGCTTCATTAGATTGATAGCTGAAAAAAGTATAGTCCTGTACGTGCCGTCCAAGTGGTGTACCATGTATTAAATCAGCATGAAAAACCAATCCATACCCTTTGGGCTGGTAAGTCTCTCCGTTGCTGTTCGTCCCCGCCACCTGGCCTGGCGCTATAAACACAAGCGTACCTTCCTGGTAATCGTACGTATTCCGGCCATACACCAAATCGCCACAGATCACGTCCTTTAATATTATGGTGTAAAATCCAAAATACATTTTGGAACCTTGCCTGGGTGCTGCCTTCGAAAAGTCTATCACACTAACAAGGGGATGCAACGTTTCATTGTTATTGAATGCGTTGTAATCATTTATTGTTTCAAATCGCCGCAGGTTATCCATATAACTATCGTTGATGTAATCAAAATTACCGGTTTATTCCCGGGGTTACGAAACGCATTAGCGCAAATCAGCAATATTGGTAAGTAGAACCGTAACCTGTATACAAGCCGGGCTGATAAAGAAGAGACCTTTGTGCCACAAATAAATGCAGCATGCAAACGGTTAAATTGAATAATGGAGTTGAGATGCCAGTACTTGGGTTTGGTGTTTTCCAGGTTACGGACCTGGCAGAGTGTAAAAGAAGCGTAATAGATGCAATTGAAGTTGGTTACCGGTTAATTGATACGGCGCAGTCTTATATGAATGAGCAGGCTGTTGGCCAGGCGATCAAAGCCAGCGGTATTGCGAGGGAAGAACTATTTATTACAACCAAACTATGGATTTATTGCAAAGGCTACGAAGGCGGGAAAAAAGCCTTTGAAAACTCATTAAAAAAACTACAGCTGGATTATCTCGATCTATACCTGGTTCATCAGCCCTTTGGAGATGTATATGGTGAATGGAGGGCTTTGGAAGAGCTTTATAAAGAGGGAAAAATACGGGCCATTGGCGTAAGTAATTTTCAGCCCGACAGGCTGATGGACCTGATCATTCATAACGAGATCACCCCTGCTATAAACCAGGTAGAAACCCACCCCTTTCACCAGCAAATTGAAGCACAAAAATTTATGCAGCAAAACAATGTGCAGATAGAATCATGGGGGCCGTTTGCCGAAGGCAAGAACAATATTTTTCATAATGAATTATTAGCTTCTATTGCTGGTAAATATAACAAATCAATTGCACAGGTTATTCTTCGCTGGCTAACACAAAAGGGCGTTATTGCGATCCCTAAATCTGTACGTAAAGAAAGAATGGAAGAGAATTTAAACATCTTCGATTTTCAGCTAAGCGATGAAGACATGGAAGCAATTAAAACACTTGATAGAAACGCCAGCAGCTTTTTTGACCATCGTGACCCTGCTATGGTAAAATGGCTGGGAGAAAGAAAAATGAATGATTAAATCACCCGCTATTTGGTTACAAAGAGTAACTGGTGAAGGGTATAACAGTAAAAATTAATTTCTAACAAATAAACCAATAATAATCATGAAAATAGCTTTTGCAGCGTTATTGCTGCTTTTTGCAAGTTTGCAACTATCGCATGCCCAGGCTAAACTGCCAGGCACATCAGCAACTACAACTTTCACCAAAGATGAACAGGATCTCCTTGATCTCTCTAAAGCCAAATGGCAGTGGATGTCAAATAAAAGCGTAGATACTTTAAACGGGCTGTTTACCGAAAACTGTGTATTTGTTCACATGGGCGGAAGCTGGGGAAAGGCGCAGGAACTAAATACAATAAAAGGTGGGATGATCTGGTATAAGAAAGCTGAGGTTTATGGCGCGTCAGTAAACATTTTCGGTAATACCGCCATCCTTTTAAATGATATCGATCTGCTGGCAGTAGTAGGAGGAAACGAAGTAACCCATGCGTTTATGGTAACTGAAGTTTATCTTAAAGAGGATGGTAAATGGAAGATGGGCTCACTTACGTTTTCAACGCTGCTCAGGCCGGTTAAAATGAAATAACAATATTAACCAGGAACACTAACGCCAATATGTGAAGCATAAAAAAGACCTTGAAGGTTTCTCAAAAAAACCTTAAAGGTCTGTAGCGGCTGGTTTTATGATTGACGTTTCACGATTGACGATTCACGTTCATATCCTTCCGCTGGCTTTAATGTTATTGTACAATGCCGTATTGAAATTGGTTGCTTCCAACAGTTGCTCAAGCGGTATATGCATGCGGTAACGCCAGTAATATTTTGGTATAGCAGGCACATTAATACGCTCATCATGCGGATTTTCCCTGCGTATTTCTTTGTCAGTACCTAAAATATCCTGCATTTGAAAAATGCTCCACATTGCGGGTGAATGCAGGTGCTGCACAACAATAGCATTATTTATCCATGCCTCGCAAAAATGCGGTGCGTCGCCCCACTGGCCAAGCTCGTAGTTATAAAATTGCTGCGTTTTATTACGGTCTTCTTCCCACCAGCCGCGGATGGTGCTCATATCGTGTGTTGATGGTGTAACAACACTCATGTAAGGTGCATCTGCCGGGTGAAAAAAACTGCGTTTTGAGTCCTTTGGCATTCTCTGAATTTCAAGGCTAAGCAAACCGAGCTGCTTCATTACATCAGGCACACAAGCTGGTACCAGGCCCAGGTCTTCGCCGCAAACAAGCATATTGGTAACGCGCTTTAGGTCGGGCAAAGTTTGCAGGGCTTTTTGTTTCCAAAAATCATCCTGCCGCCTGAAGAAATAATTTACATAAAGCCCGCTAAGCTGGTGCTGCGTATGGCCATCAAGGTTTTTGAATGATGATGTGCCCTCTGCCCCAAACCTGAAGTGGAATTGGCGGCCTTTTGAGCCTTCAACTTCAAATAATATCACGTTTGATATCATATTAAACAAAGCCTGTTTAAGCCATTGGTTATGCGCTGTATCTTCTGCGGCGCTAAAATATAATTCTATTTTCCGCTGTGTGTCAAACTCAGGTTTCAACTCATAGCTGCCGGCGCCATCGTGGGTAAGGAAGGTATTTTTAACTTCATCCTGCCTATTGCCAAAAACCTCGCGCAGCACCTGGTCCGTAATGTATGGTTTACAGTACCTGTTATAGTCAAACCAAATACCCTTTTCATCAAACTCAACCCTGTATACGGGTATAGCAGGCTCAAAATGACCCATTATACCTTCAACTGAATGTACCGGTATGCTCCAAATACGGAAGAAACCCAGGATATGGTCAATACGGAATGCGTCAAAATAATAGCTCATTTGTTCAAAACGCTGTTTCCACCAGGTAAAGCCGCTTTCACGCATTTTGTCCCAGTTATAAGTGGGGAAACTCCAGTTTTGCCCCGTTACCGCAAAATCATCCGGTGGCGCACCGGCCTGCATATCCATGTGGTACAGCTCAGGGTTTTGCCATGCATCAGCACCGTAACGGTAAACACCAATAGGTATATCGCCTTTTACAATTATGCCATTTGTGTGTGCATACTGTGTTGCCTGCGTTAACTGCACATGCAGGTGGTACTGCACAAAAAAATGAATGGCAATTTCATCATACGCGCTGCTGGCAAGGTCAAGCAGCGGCTTTACTGCAACAGCATCGTATTTATTATGCTCAGGCCATTTATTAAAATCCGCAGTGTTATGTTTATCTCTCAGGTAGCAAAAAGCGGCGTAAGGCACCAGCCAATGCTCATTCTGTTTAAAAAATTGCTGGTAATCGTCTGATGCGAACAAGCCTATTTTTTGCAGCGGGTACACCTGCTTTACTATGCCCCATTTAAAGGCATTTACTGCTTCATAATCAACGGTAGCAAGGCTGTTCAATTTCACTCTTTCCGCATCAAGGCCAGCTAAAAGATGTGCATGCTTTGCCTGTACCACATCTTCTAAATGCAGGTACATTGGGTGCAATGCAAACGCTGAGATAGCAGCGTACGGGTAGCTGTCTGTCCACGTGTGCGTTGCAGTAGTATCGTTAACCGGTAATAATTGTATAAGCTTTAAACCGGCGGCCTTAGCCCAGTCAACCAAAAGTTTTATATCAGTAAATTCACCGGTACCACAACTGTTTGCCGTACGCAGGCTAAATACAGGTATGGCTACACCAGCACCCCTCCATGTATTGTTAGGCAATACAGCAAAGCCATCGTTAACCACTGTTTGCCTGTTTTTAGCACTTGCATTAAACAGCATGCGGTTGCTGCCACCCTCATACTGCACAATTTTGCCCTGCTCAATATCAAATACAGCGTATTTATACATTACAGGCATTATTGCATCAGAAAGATGCAGCTTAACATTAAAAAAATCTTCGTCCTGTTGCTTGCCTAATAGAACAAGTTTTTCAGGGTTCCAGTTACCGAGTTCGTTTGCCGAGCCGGTCATGCACAGTGTTTGCCCTTTTGTAAGTAACGGTGCTTTTACCTTAAATATATGGGTTGCATTTTTAGGTGCTGTTATTTTAACCGGCGTGTAATTATTTTTAAGTAATACGTGCTTAAAAGGCTCAGTATAAAATGCATTTTCATAATAACCTGCAAAATTCCATGCATCTGCAATAAAAAGCTCTGCCGTTGTTATTGCCGGTGCAAGCAATACTTTATCAGCGCCCCAGTCAAAACTCACTGTGCCATCTTTATAACGTATAAAGTAGTTGTAAGTAATGCCTTCTGCCGGAATGGTAGCTTTATCAATATCAATAGTAACTGTCCACAAATCCTCGTTTAAATAACGCATCGGCAGCGCTGCAGCAACATTTGTATTGCCAAAAATTTCGTGGTTGCCTGTTATATGTAATGTTTGACCAAATTTGGTATGAAACTTTAATTGAAATGTTATTTGCGCAATTTTTGAAATCGTCTTTTTTGCGGGTGCTTTTTTTGCAGCTACAGGTGCTTCAGCTGTTTGAACGATTTCAGCGACGCCAGCCGTTTTCTTTTCTTTTTTTGGTACTGTAGCTTTTTTAGGTGCCGATTTTTTTGCAGCAGGTTTTTTGGCAGTTTTTTCTGACTGCTTTTTTACAGCAGCCGTTTTTTTATCACCGGTAACAGGCTCAGTGCCAACATCTCCAGTTTTTTCAGCCGGTTTAGCGGCTTTTTTTGCCCTTGTTTTTACCAGTTTTTCACCGTTAACATGGTTGCCGTTAAGGATGCCGTTGCCGTTAGCCTCAACAGGTACCTGTTCTATAATATGTTTTTCAGTCGCCAAAATCATATAGTTTTAAAAGTGTGCGAATGTAGAAAGAAATAGCCTGTAAAAGGATGATATTTGTGTTTTTGCCTGAATTATTTGACAATTTATCCCGCCAGGCTGCTATTATTAGATATTCTGCAATTTTTTAATGAGAAAGAGTTTTCCCCAATGTACAGGTTGCAGCAAAGCTTTCCGCTGTTTATCTTTTTCATATAAGCAGGCTGTTTTTTGGATTAACAAACAAATGTTATTTCAGGGATTAAAAGTAAGTAATGTGTAATTAATACACAAATCTAATTGATAAAAAGTTTACATCTGAGGGTTACAATATTTGCAATCAAGTATGAATATTGCATTTTTACATTCATTACCAGCAAACACCTGCAGCATGAAAAATAATACGAAGGCAGCATTAGGATTTATTTTTGTTACACTTTTAATTGATACGATAGGATTTGGAATTATTATGCCCGTTTTGCCAGACCTGATAAAGAAAATGGTAAACGGCAGTTTAAGTGTTGCCTCAGAATATAATGGTGCATTAACTTTTGCCTATGCGTTTATGCAGTTTGTGTTTGGCCCCGTAATTGGCAACCTTAGCGACCGCTATGGCAGAAGGCCAGTGTTATTATTTTCACTTTTTGGTTTTAGTATAGATTACCTGTTCCTGGCTTTTGCGCCAACAATCGGGTGGCTTTTTGTTGGGCGCATAATTGCGGGTATAACAGGCGCTAGTTTTACCACAGCCTCGGCTTATATAGCCGATGTAAGCCCGCCTGAAAAACGTACCCAAAATTTTGGTATGGTAGGCGTAGCGTTTGGCCTTGGTTTTATAATTGGCCCGTTGCTGGGTGGTGTGCTTGGGGAAATAGGTACGCGGGTTCCGTTTTACGCATCAGCGGGGCTGTGCATGCTTAACTGGCTGTATGGATATTTTGTGTTGCCCGAATCGTTAGCAAAAGAAAACCGCCGCAAATTTGAATGGAAAAGGGCAAACCCTTTTGGCGCATTTAAACATTTTAAAAAATATCCTGCCATTTATGGCCTGCTTGCATCGCTTATTTTGCTGTACCTGAGTGCGCATGCCGTGCAAAGCACCTGGACATATTTTACCATGTACAAATTTAAATGGAGCAAGGCAATGGTGGGGTTTTCGTTAGGGTTTGTGGGCTTGATGATAGCAATTGTACAAGGAGGCCTGATACGCATAATTATTCCAAAATTAGGCCAGCATAAAAGTGTGATCACGGGATTGCTGATGTACAGCCTTGGCTGTATATTATTTGCTTTGGCAACTAAGGGATGGATGATGTTTGCCTTTTTGGTGCCTTACGCGCTTGGAGGTATTGCAGGCCCGGCTATACAGGGCATTATTTCAACACAGGTACCACCAAATGAGCAGGGTGAGTTGCAGGGCGGCCTTACAAGCCTTATGAGTTTAACCACCATAGTGGGACCAATGTTTATGACGTGGCTGTTTGCAGCATTTACCAAACCATCGGCACCTGTTATTTTTCCCGGTGCGCCATTTGTAGCAGGTGCTATATTAACGCTGGCCAGCGCTTTTGAAGCTTACAGGGTGTTTAAGAAGAGAAAGGTGTGAAGGGATGCGTCAACGATGGTTCTGGATTTGCTCATAAGACTCTTTAAAAACAGTATCCCAGTTTACATTTTTTAATTTGGTGTATTTAACATGTGGGGGCGGTACAAAATAAGGCCCAATTTCACTTGTAGAAAAGATATCTATTACACCAGGCATACCAGCATTATCATAACTAAAAATTAAACGCTGTTTATTGACCCCTCTTTTTAATAGGTATCGTAGGACGACATAAACCCGGTCCCAACTGTATTGCTGTTCGTGATAGTCTGAAGCCGTCGATTCGTACCCTACAATTTTAATATTGCACAGTGAATAATTCGGTATCATTAAAACTGCGCTGTCAAGCAATTTTATTATTGTTGGGCTTAATTTAAAATTATCGAAGCCTTCCAGCTTTACAGTTACATTGACCTTATTGTTACACGAATCAAAATTGCAAATGGTTACTGAGTCCGTTTTTGGAGGTTGAAAATTTATATTCGGGCAAACCCCCACTCCATTGCTATCAACGGGAAAGCATTTTTGTTGCGTGAGTTTTTCTTTATCCTTGTAGTCTGGCACACCATCACCATCAGTGTCAAGTGCGCGGCCGTGGGTATCTACTGCCGCACCGGGCGGAGTGTTAGGTTCAAGATCAAGTTGGTTGGGAATGCAATCGCCATCACTATCGGGCAAGGCCATTGCCGTTTTTGCACCACCCGTGCGAAAATTTGGGTGATGAAACAACGGGTCAAATACCAGTGGCGATTTAATAGATAAAAAGAAAGTATCGTTACCACCTAAATAATCAGTTTCGTTAATTCTTGTTTCGTCAACTCCATTTGAAGTAAAATATTTCAACACAGCTACCCTCCTTTCTTCATCAATGAGAAAAATTTTATCATCTTTAAAATGCTCATGCGCACAAAATCGAACAAAAACAGAACAACCGTGATTTGTCTTCAGTAGCCTGATAGCACTGTCAAGGCTTTGTTTAGCCAGCTTTGTTAGCTTAGTACTTCGTGGCGTAAATGTAAATGGAGCAACGCTACACGTCTTGCACAAATCCTGCGCCATTGCGTGCGGTGTCAGTAAACAAAAGCATATTGCTGCAATAACGTATTTTAATAGTTTAGGGCAATATGTTTGGGAGGTTTTCATTTCACCCGTTTAGCGTCTTTATCACCTCAACCGGTAAAAATTGTGATGCATCGCCGTGGTGTTTTAATATATCGCGCACAATGGTTGAGGCTATGGAAGTGTATTGCGGCTCGCAGGTGAGGAAGATGGTTTCAATGGTTTTATCCATTGTGCGGTTGGCATCGGCAATTGCTTTTTCATATTCAAAATCACTTACAAAGCGAATACCGCGCAAAATATATTTTGCGCCTACCTCTTTACAAAAATTTATGGTGAGGCCTTCATATACCATACATTCCACTTCAGGGTGGTTGCGGTAGATCTGGTTAAACCATTCCATTCTTTGCTCGGGTGAGAACATGGGCTTTTTGGCGGAGTTAATACCAATGCCTACGATCATTTTATCAAACAGCGGCAATGCCCTGTTTATAATATCAACGTGCCCAAGCGTAACAGGATCGAACGTACCGGGGAATAAGCAGGTTTTAGGCATCCGATGATTATTTTTGAATCCAGTGAAGTTAGAAAATATTCAATATTCAACACGCAATACTCAACACTCAGTAAAAGAAAGTTAATATAGATAGCAACATGGAATCAGCAATAAGGGTTTTTCGGTTTCGCTTCAATTCAATCTGTCACAAAGTGACCCCTTTGGGGCAATCTAAAATCTGCAATCTGCAATAGGTTAGTTTTCCCTGTTTGCCAGCAAGTACAACACCGCCATTCTAACAGCTACACCATTTTCAACCTGGTGCAGTATTATTGAGTGTGGCCCGTCGGCTACATCACTGTCTAATTCCACGCCGCGGTTTATAGGGCCAGGATGCATTATCACAATCTCTTTATCAAGGCTTTCCAGCAACCGCCTGCTTATGCCATAGGCAAGATTATATTCCCTTAAAGAAGAGAACAAGGGCTGGTTCTGCCGCTCAAGCTGTATGCGCAGCACGTTGGCAACATCGCACCATTGCAGCGCTTCTTTTACATTATACGTTACGCGCACATCAAGCGCCTCTGTAATATATTTTGGTATCAATGTTGGCGGCCCGGCTATCATAACTTCCGCGCCCATTTTGCCTAAAAGGTAAATATTGCTCAGTGCCACGCGGCTATGCATTATATCCCCTATTATGGCAACCTTCAGCCCTTCAAGTTTACCAGTGCGTTCCTGCATGCTGAACGCATCAAGCAAAGCCTGTGTTGGATGCTCATTTATACCATCCCCGGCATTTACAATAGCAGCGGGAATATGTTTTGCAAGAAAGTGCGGTGCTCCGCTGGCGCTATGCCGCATTACAACCATATCTACCTTCATGCTTAAAATGTTATTTACTGTATCAAGCAGGGTTTCGCCTTTGGCTACAGATGAAGCGCTTGCAGTAAAATTAAGTGTGTCGGCACTCAATCTTCTCTCCGCCAGTTCAAACGACATGCGTGTGCGGGTGGAATTCTCAAAAAACAAATTGACTATAGTTACATCGCGCAGCGAGGGAACTTTTTTAACCGGCCTTTGTAAAACTTCTTTGAATTGCTGTGCGGTGGAAAGAATAAGCTGGATATCCTCAGGTTTGAGATCTTTTATACCCAGCAGATGTTGCGTAGATAGTGCCATTAAAAAGCGAAGATATAGGAAAAGTTTATAGTTTATAATTTATAGTTTCAGGGCGCAGCACGCTGGTTTATAAGTTGTGGGTTTTGTGCGCCGGCTAATGGTTTAAAATTGCTGTGCGTTGTGCAAATGCGCACATCTTGTGTATCAAAAGCGTACAGCCCGTTTAACAACTCTATAACAATTGTATGATTGCCAATAATATAAGAATATGGCACTAATGTGGTGCAATTTATCACTACCTGGTCCAGCCAGGCAAATCTTAACTGCCAAACCGCCCATTATGCTACAAACCTATCTAAAAATAGCCTGGCGCAATGCCCTGGCTAACCGCAGCTATACTTTTATAAGCCTTAGCAGCCTTGCCTTAGGTATCACATTATTTTTCTTTATAACAATTTGGGTAAAAAGAGAGTTAAGTTATGATAAAGGCTTCCCCTCCGCGCAACAGGTATACAGGGTAGAAACCGATCTGCAAATGCAGGATGGCACAACAAGCTCGCTGCCGGGTGCAGGCTGGCCGGTTGGCCGCGTGCTGGCTACCGATTACCCCGAAGTGGAAGCCGTTACTTATATGCGCAACTGGTCGCCGGTTATAAAGGCAAAGGATACACATTTTTATGAGGATGCTTTGTATGCTGATGAAAAATTTTTAAACGTGTTTCCCTACCAGCTTGCAGAAGGCAATGCAGCCACTGCTTTGAGTAAACCTTACAGCCTGGTAATAAGCACGCAACTAAAAGAAAAATATTTTGGCGCCACCGAAAACGTGGTGGGCAAAACAATAATGATAAGCGATACGGTACCATATACGGTAACCGGTGTATTTCAGGATCTATCAGCACCATCGCACCTGAAGTTTGATATGGTGGGTTCTTTAAACACCTTTTGTGCTATGTATCCAAAGGATTGCAAGGAAGAATATGCGTCGGGGTGGTTTGATGTAAATATGTACAATTACATAAAACTAAAAAAGGGTATTAGCGGCGATGTTGCGCAGGCAAAAATTAAAAATCTTGTATTGGATAAAGCAAAGGAAGCTGTGGCAAAAACAGGATTTAAACCTGCCCTTAAATTGCGACCGGTTACTGAAGTGTACCTGTACTCAAATATGCCAACGGGCAGAGGCACTACGGGCAATATAAAAATGGTGCAGCTATTTTTTATTGTAGCCATTTTTATTTTGGTTATTGCCTGTCTCAACTTCATAAATCTCACCACCGCAAAATCGGTTGAGCGCGCCAAAGAGATCGGTATAAAAAAAGTATTGGGCAGCAACCGGAAAAAATTAATACTGCAATTTTTAACGGAGACTGGTGTTTTATGTGTTGCCGCAACGGCTATCAGCGTTGTGCTTATGACCATTTTATTGCCGGTGTTTAATGAGTTCTCTGGCGAGGCATTTACAGCCCGCAATTTATTTTCAGCGCAGAATTGCCTGCTTATGCTGGGTATTGTTGTATTGCTTGTTCCGCTGGCAGGCTTCTACCCTGCTTTGGTGCTTTCATCATTCAAACCAATATCGGTTTTAAAAGGGCGTTTTTCTCATGCGCCATCGGGCGCGATACTCCGCAAGGCAATGGTGGTAACCCAGTTTGTTATATCAATTGCTTTTATAATGGGTACGCTTATTATATGGAAGCAAATGCAGTTTATGCATAACCAGTACCTTGGTTTTGATAAAGACAAGATACTTATAATTGATATGAAAAAAGTGCCATGGGCGTTGCGGAACGATAATTCCGAAGCTTTTAAAAACACTTTGTTAGGCTGGCCCGGTATAAAAAATGTTACAGCCTGTACCGCCGCGCCGGGCAGAAGCGGGTGGGATTCTCAATTTGCTTGGCCCGAGGGCAAACCGAAGGACGCACAGTTGATAGTAGAATACATTCCAGTAGACGGGAACTATATTAAAACACTTGGGTTGCAGTTAAAGGCCGGCAGGGATTTTATCGCGGGCAGCAAAGCTGATTCAACCAGTGCATTTGTAATTAATGAAGCCGCAGTTAAGCTATTTGGATGGGGCAATGCGGATAAGGCTATAGGTAAAAAGTTGACCACATCTGGTAAAGAAGGCACTATAGCCGGAGTGTTAAAAGATTATCACCAGCACGGGCTGCAGCAAAAAATAAACCCTGTTGTATTAAGCCTTGCATCGTTTATAAATATTTATGCTGTACGTTATGATGGTGTAACGCCAAAGCAGGCCACCAATATTTTGCAGGCGGCTTGGGGCAAGGTTTATAAGGGCTACCCAATGGAATATAGTTTTATGGATGATGATTTTCAGCGCCAGTATGCAAAGCTTGAAAAGTTTCAAAGCCTTTTTGGTGTGGCCGCTGCATTGTCTATCGTTATTGCATGTATGGGTTTGTTTGGCCTGGCAATTTTTACAGCCCAAAAACGGGTGAAGGAAATTGGTGTGAGAAAAGTGCTGGGTGCAAGCGTTGCAAATATTGTTACGCTGTTGTCAAACGATTTTTTGAAGCTGGTTGCAATTGCTGTTGTTATTGCTTCGCCTTTGGCCTGGTGGGCCATGAGCAAGTGGCTGCAGGATTTTGCCTACCGTATAAACATTGCATGGTGGATGTTTGCCGTTGCAGGTTTGCTTGCGCTGTTTATCGCGCTGTCAACAGTAATTTTCCAGGCAATTAAAGCAGCCATTGCCAACCCGGTAAAAAGTTTAAGAACGGAGTAGGTCTATTGCGCAGTTAGTACATAAAAGCCTCCTTTTACTGTATCGAATGAAGCAGAACCGTCCACCGCATTAGTGGTTGTAACGGATTTACCGTTAAACGTTACTGCAAATTTTTGCCCGTTGTGCAGTTTAATGCGGCATTTATTACCCGCTTTTGACAATACCCCTGCCTTTTCAACCCTGCCCCCTTTCCATTTAATATTTATTTCAAAGCCGCCGCGGGCACAAAGGCCGGTTACTTCACCATCTGACCATTCAGCCGGAATAGCAGGCAGTATATCAATTGCATCCTCATTGCTTTGCAATACCATTTCACCAATACCCGCCGCTGAACCAAAAGTGGCATCTACCTGCATTACACTGCCACCTTTTGCAAAAAATTGGGGGAAGCATTGGTCTTTTACATAGCCTTTAAATATTTTATTGCACCTGTCACCATCAAACAATCTCGCCCATAAGCACAGCTTCCATGCACGGCTCCAGCCTGAACTTTCATCTCCCCTTTCTTCTAATAATTTTTTGCACGCATCAATTAGTCCAGGTGTTTTAGTGGGAGAAATTACATTGCCGGGGTATAAGCCGTACAACGGAGACATATGCCTGTGCTTATCTTCCAGTTGCCCCCAATCATCAGCCCACTCCTGCAGCATACCGCTTTTGCCTATTTGTGGCGGCACAAGCTTAGCCCTTGCCTGTAACACCTTTGCAGCAAACGCGGTGTCGGTTTTTAAAATAGCGCATGTTTTTGCATAGTAGCCAAACAGGTCGTCCAGTATTTGCATATCGATTGACGAACCTGCACAGATAGTCGTACCTGGCAGCGTTATGCCTGTAACTTCATCATAATACTCGCCATTACCCGGGCG
Source organism: Bacteroidota bacterium (assembly GCA_013285915.1). Classification (GTDB taxonomy): domain Bacteria; phylum Bacteroidota; class Bacteroidia; order Chitinophagales; family Chitinophagaceae; genus JABDFW01. Next base: position 74,396 of record JABDGS010000001.1, on the reverse strand, counting down.
TTGGGGAAAGTTCTCCGGCGAAGTGGAGGGGTTGGTTATAAGCCATTTGCCGTTGGGGTGCATCACCAAAAAATCCATAAAAAACTGCACGGCACCTTTTATAACCGGGTACATGCTGCGCAGGTAGGCTGTATCAGCCGTAAAAGCATAATGCTCCCAAAGCGCGTTGGTAAGCCAGGCACCGCCAACCGTAAATGTGCCCCAGGTTGGGCCATCCATAGGGGCAGCCACGCGCCACAGATCAGTATTTTGGTGCAATACCCAGCCGCGCGCATTATAATGCTCCTTAGCTACTTTGCTGCCTTCGTCCATTATCTCGTGCATCATCTTATCCAGCGGCTGTTCACATTCGGGCAGATTGGCGGTTTCAACCTGCCAGTAGTTCATTTGGGTGTTTATGTTAGTGGTGTATTTTGCATCCCACATTGGGTTGGCATCCTGGTTCCAGATACCCTGCAGATTGGCTGGTTCTGTACCGGGGCGTGAGCATGAGATCATGGCATACCGCCCAAACTGGTAACAAAGGCCTGCGAGTGAGGGATCTGGTGACGATGTTACCGCCTTCATTCTTTCATCGGTGGGTAAATAAGAACTCTCAGTATTGGAAAGATGAAAGCTAACCCTGTTGAATAATTTTTGATAGTCTTCTATGGCAGCAGTTTTTATAACCTCATAGGTTTTTGATTGAACGCCCGCCAATGCATCCATAACCCTTTTATGCTGGTCGGCAGATACATTTTTATAGTTTACAAAATTGGTTGCCGCAACAAAATAGAGCGTTACTGCATTGGCGTTGGTAACGGTGAGGTTGATATTATCTGTTACGGTAACAGTGCCGCCATCAGCTACGGCTTTAACACGCGCTTCGTACCGCAGCATGCCTTTTATACCCATATAATCGCCGGACTTTCCTGTTAGCACCAGGCAATCGTTGTCATCGCTGTTCATCCTGAAATAATCGGTGGTGTAATTGCTCATTTCCTGGTTACGCACACCGCGCAGGTTAGCTGTAAACGATATACTACCGGGCTTATCAGCGGTTATGCGTATTGCGATAGCACGGTCGGGCGATGATGCTATAACTTCCCGCTTATAGGTTACGCCGTTCACTGTATATACTGTTGAAGTTGTCGCGGTTGACAGATCAAGCCAGCGTTTGTAACCAGCAGCTTTTTCTTCTCCTTTAAAGAACAATATAAGATTGCCCAGGCACTGGTATTTTTGCTGCTCTACCGGGTAGCCCATCATCTCACGACCGAACAGGTTATGGGCTTTCATAAACTTTCCCTCAAACACATCTTTCTGCACTTCTGGCAAAGCTTTATAAGCGCCTTTAACCACGCTGCTGTAAGGGCCGCCGCTCCAGTAAGTGTCTTCATTCAGCTGTATCCGCTCCTGCCCTGTTTTGCCGAACACCATAGCGCCAAGCCGGCCATTGCCCACCGGTAATGCTTCTTCCCATTTGGTGGCTGGTTTATTAAACCATATTACCGTTGAGGGGTCAATTTTTTTAATATCAATAAGAGAAGAAATATTATCCTGTGCAAAAAGGTATTGCTGAATGAGCACGGCAAGCAGAAACAGGCATATTCTCATGTGTAGTTGGTTGCTGATTATTCTATGGGTAAATTCCAAATATCGGGAAACACTCAATATTCAACACTCAATGCTCAACGGAAAACCTTATAACAACCCTTCACTTTTCACTTGAATTTTGAGTGTTGAATATTGATTATTGAGTATTTGAATCAGATCAGCCTGGTAAAGAGATCGTTCGTTTAAACCAACACCACTTCGTCTATTCCATCTTTCTCTTTCCATTTTACAATAACCTTTTGCTGCGGAAAAGTATCAATGGCGCGGCCAACGTAGTCTGCCTGTATCGGCAGCTCGCGGCTAAAGCGACGGTCAACAAGCACACAGAGTTCAACCTTTTTAGGGCGGCCAAAATCAAGCAGTGCATCAAGCGCGGCGCGTATCGTTCTGCCGGTCCACAAAACATCATCAATTATAACAACCTGCTTGTTCTCAATGCTAAAAGATATATCGGTTTTATTGGCTAATTTAAGTTCCTTCCTCACATCGTCACGGTAAAAGGTAATATCCAGTTTGCCATATTTTATTTTGGCAGGGGCAACTAATTGCTTCAACTCATCCACAATCCTGTCGCTTACATAAATGCCCCGTGGCTGCATACCTATAATAACGGTATCCTGCAACTGCAAATGGTTTTCCATTACCTGGTGCGCCAGTCTTTTTATGCTTAATGCAACCTGCTGTTCTGTTAGTATGGCTTTCAACACTCAAACAATTTGGCACTAAAATACTTTAACGGCAGCCATAAACCAAAATATAACACATTATTGCTCTTTTACATTTTACCATATTCTGGCACTCAAGTTGTTTAACATACCCCTGTAGAAGTTATTACAACTAACCTTGATGAACACAGAAACAGGCCAAACAACACAACGCGCCGGCATTTTAGGCGGCTTGCGCGATTTTTTTGCAGGCATGTACCGCCTGTACAAATTTATTGTACAATTTTTTAAGCAGGTATTTATACCCCCTTATGAAATAAGGGAGGTAATAAACCAATGCTACGAAGTTGGCTGTAAAACTTTGCCCCTTATTACTTTAACCGGTTTTATAACAGGGCTTGTGTTTACCAAGCAAAGCCGCCCCTCATTATCTGAGTTTGGCGCTGCATCATGGTTGCCGTCGCTGGTAACCATTGCAATTGTACGCGCACTGGCACCGCTGGTAACCTCGTTAATAGTAGCCGGCAAAGTAGGTAGCAACATTGGCGCCGAGCTTGGCAGCATGAAGGTATCTGAGCAAATTGATGCCATGGAGATGACGGCCACCAACCCATTTAAATTTTTGGTGGTTACGCGCATACTGGCCTGCAGTTTAATGCTGCCGCTACTGGTATTATATTCCGGCGGTGTGGGCATACTTGGTTCGTACCTTAATGTACACACGAATGAGCTTACCAGCTTCAGGGGGTTTATGAACGATGCTTTTTCAAAGATCTCTTTTCTTGATATATTTTCTTCGGTCATAAAATCTGCCGTGTATGGCTTTACCGTTGGCGTTATCAGTTGTTTCCAGGGTTATAATGCTACCAATGGCACAGTGGGTGTTGGCAAGGCGGCCAACCAGGCGGTGGTTATATCCATGTTCGCCATTTTTTTGGAAGAAACCGTAATTGTTCAATTTGTAAATTCTTTCTTACGATAAGCATGCAAAAAAATCCCGACATACAAAACAGCCAGGCAAAAGAAACTATCATTTCGGTAAAAAATGTTTACAAGGCTTTTGGAACACTTAAAGTGCTAAATGGTATAAGCCTTGATGTAGTTAGGGGCGAGAACGTGGTGGTACTTGGCAAATCTGGTTCGGGTAAATCTGTGCTTATAAAAATTATTGCCGGTTTGCTGAAGGCAGATAAGGGTGATGTGAATGTGCTGGGCTGTGATATGAATACCATAAGCAACAAAGACCTGCAAAAGCTTAGGTTACGTATTGGCTTCTCGTTTCAAAGCAGCGCGCTGTACGACAGTATGACGGTTAGAGAAAACCTAGAGTTTGCACTGGTACGTAATAAACCACAATTAAGCAGGGCCGATATTGACAAGGCAGTTAAAAAAGTGCTGGATGATGTGCAATTGGCAGGAAGCATTGAACAGATGCCTTCGGAGTTATCGGGTGGGCAAACAAAACGCATCGGCATTGCGCGCACGCTGATACTGGAGCCTGAAATAATGTTGTATGATGAACCAACAGCAGGGCTTGACCCGGTAACATCAATTGAGATCAATAAGCTTATGAACAAAGTAAAAGATGAATATAAAACAACGTCTATCATCATTACACACGACCTTACCTGCGCCAAAACCACCGGCGACAGGGTGGCGATGCTGTATGACGGAAAATTTTTAAGACAGGGAAGTTTTGAAGAAGTTTTTCAATCAGATGACGTGCGGATCAAAAATTTTTATGATTACAATTTTATAACTAACCCATGAAAAGAAAACTAAACCACAGCGTTGTTGTTGGCATTTTTATAACCGTAGGGCTGATAATACTGGCGCTTGCAGTATTTATTTTAGGCGGCCAGCAAAAAACATTTGCTAAAGCCACAACAATAAAAGCTGTGTTTGACGATGTAAATGGCCTTCAGGCGGGAAACAATGTTTGGTTGTATGGTGTGAAGGTAGGCACTATTAAAAAAATTAATTTTTATGGTGAAACCAAGGTGGAAGTACTGATGAATATTGATAAAGATGCCATTAAACGCATACATAAAGATGCTACCGCCAAAATAAGCAGCGACGGCTTTATAGGCAATAAAATAATAGTAATTGCCGGTGGTACAAGGCAGGTGCCCCTTGTGCAGGATGGTGATTACCTGCATATTGCTGTTACCCCCAGTACAGATGAGATGTTTGTAATGCTGCAGCAAAATAACCGCAACCTGCTGGAGATAACGGGTAACCTTAAAGAGGTAACACGTAAACTGGTAAATGGGCAGGGTACCATAGGCAAGCTGCTGAGCGACTCTACCATGGCGATGGATATTAAAAGCGCTATAGCGCGATTTAAATCTGTTGCAATAAAAAGCGAGCAGGTTATAGCCAACGTGCAGCAATTCTCAAATGGCCTGCACAAACAGGGTACACTGGCTAATGAGCTGATTACTGATACTACAGTTTTTAACAGTGTAAAAGCGTCAGTTTCTCATTTGGATTCTGCATCAGTTTCTCTGCAAAATGCCATGTCAAAGGTGAATAACATTGCAGACAGCCTGCAATTATCAAGCGGTGCATTTAACGATACCAAAAAACCAGTGGGGATGATATTGAATGACCAGCAGGTGGCACAGAATTTAAAAACTATGGTTGAAAACCTTGCCAGCAGCAGCAAAAAGCTTGATGAAAACCTTGAGGCCCTGCAGCATAACTTTTTATTAAGAGGTTTTTTTAAAAAGAAAGAAAAAGCGCAGAAACAGCAACAGAAGTAATTGTTTTATACCTGCGGTTTGTTAGCCTGAAAGTTTCGGGTGTGAATATTCGCGATGCTTAGCTGCTCATCGCGTACATAATAATATTAACGCCGAACTTTGTATTGTCCTCGGAGAGAAAACGTTTATTACGAAAATCATAATCCCATTCACAGCCATAATCTTTATTACTGTATAGCACACCGATGCGGCCGTTTATTTCAACAGCTTTTAAATAATCGTGCACAAGGTCGTCACCCCAGCCATTCAATTCAAAGCCTGTTGTGGGCGGCCCTTTTTCAAACTTAAAAAAGCTGTTGTAAATGGCATGGTTGTTCGGAATTTTTTTTAGTGCCCCATGCCCGAAAATCGATTCCATCTCTGCTTCAAAAGATTTTGCAAAAAGGCCGTCAATATCATGGTTGCAGTCATCGGCAAAAACAAAACCGCCATTCTCAACATATTTTTTAAAGTTGGCCATCTCCTGCGCATCAAACTGCACCAATTTGTGGCCGCTTATATAACAAAATGGATAGAGAAATAACTCGTTGCTGCCAAGGTCAACCACTTTTTCCTGCAGGCTTACAGGTATGGTTGTGTATTCGATCAAAGAGTTTAAAATATTGCTGGGCATACGCTGGTCTGTATCCCAGTCGCCGCTGCGGTAACGAAGCCTTGTAAATGTAAATTTAGTGCTGCTCATGCAAGAGGGCAAAGGTAGCTATTAAAGTTCATGTTCAAAGCCCCCATCCCCCGTCCGTTCCGGCACGGGCGGGCCTAAAGGGGGCTTATATGCAGCGTTAAATTTAAATATCCGATTGTGGGCACAATATGTAAAGAATTTTATCCCCCAAATGACGTGATATAATACAAAAACACAATGTACAGTCGCCATTTATTAGACCTATTCTTTCGCCCTCTATCTTAAGACACCTTGTTAAAACTGTAAACTCCAAACTATAGACTGTAAATTCTTTCTATCTAATTATTTCAAAACCTTCAAAATTTTCCTCTGCAGCTACTGACACAACAACTTCTTTTACAATCGCACGCGGTGGCCCCTGTTTGCACCATTCAATAAATTGGTCTACCGCTTCATCCGTTCCGCTGGCAACAATTTCCACATGGCCGGCATGGATATTTTTTGCCCAGCCGGTTATGCACAGGCGTTCAGCCGCATCTTTTGCGCTGGCCCTGTAAAACACACCTTGTACTTTGCCTTTTATTATTAACTGAATGGTCATTGCAATTATAATTATTGGCATTGCAAGGTAAATATTTTGTGGTGATTTATTTACCTGCTGTGGTTATCTTAATCAACATACATGTCCAGTTGTTTAAATGTATTTGCCTTTGCTGATATGGCTTTTAAACATACAATGCGGGCACATTAGTTGTAATAACTACTGCCTGTAATCATATTAAATTTTAAAACACAAGTTATGGGTGATATTAAAAATCTTTACGACAACGATGCAATCGAAAAAATTAAAGGGCTTGTAAAATCTGCTGACATATGCCTGTTTACAACAGACCTGTCAACAGTACCGCTGGTTACAAGACCTATGTCAACACAGCATGTGGATGATGAGGGCGCATTATGGTTTCTCAGTGAAAGGTCCAGTGACAAAAACAGGGATATTGAGAAAGATAAACGTGTACAACTTTTTTATTTTAATAAAAGCAACAGTGAGTACCTGAGCATTTATGGTAACGCTGAGATATCAACAGATAAGGATAAAATAAAAGAGCTTTGGACACCAATTGCCAAAGCCTGGTTTACCGAAGGTGTTGATGACCCCGGCATAAGTATTATTAAAGTTAAAACAATTGAAGCCTACTATTGGGACACCAAAAACAACAAAATGGTTGCCATGTTAAAAATACTTGCGGGTTCAATTATTGGGAAAACAATGGATGACGGTATTGAGGGGAAAATAAAAATGGCGTCGAGGTGATTGAAGTGCATCATACTTCAAGCATGCTCAATATTTATACTGGTGCTCATGTTCAGCCGGCGCCTTCGGGGCCCTGTTCTCGTAACCGGGTGGTGCAAACCGTACATCGCTTATAAAAACAGAATCTGTTAAGGTGTACATAAATGCTTTTAGCTGCCCTGTTTCAAAATTTGACAATGGCATATTGTTGCGCACCAGCGGGTCAACAGACGGGCTGTTTACCACTGCTTTACGGTAATGGTCAAGAACATCCTGTAAATAATAAAACCGGCCATCATGCCCGTACGGAAAAGTAAGCTGCACATTTCTAAGTGAAGGCACTTTAAATTTTAATGAGTCTGCAGGGTTGCGGGTTATCTTCATCCTGCCCACATCATTTAAATACATGTCCGTTGTTATGCCGGTATTTCGGTAACTATAATCTGTAAACAACGGTGGTGTGTGGCAGGCCTGGCATTTCTTCTGAAATATCGCGTAGCCAAGCTTCTCGGGCAGATCAAAACTGTCTTCGCCGCGCATCACGCGGTCGAATTTACTGTTGGCACTCACCAGCATCAGCATAAACTGGCTTAGGGCTTTGGTTACCCGTTGCGTTGTAATATCAGCCGAACCGAAAGCCCCTGCAAACATTCTTTTGTAAGCAGTATCTGCGCGCAGCTTTGTTAAAATATTGTCTATCGTCTCCCCCATTTCCAATGTATCTGTCATCGGGGCAAGCGGCTGCAGGTCAAGGTGGTTGATGCCACCATCCCACATAAACTCTTTTTGCCAGGCCAGGTTAAACAGGCCGGGGGAATTACGCCGTGTGAACGAATTATTTATACCATGGCTTAAATTATGGTCGTAAGTGGCAAAGGCGGCAAATTGCTGATGGCATGATGCGCAGGAAAAATTGCCATCGCGGCTTAGCCTGCCATCGTAAAATAATTTCCGGCCCAGCTCAAAACCTTCTTTAGTTAAAGGGTTTTGTTTAAAGTCGTAAACGGGTTGCGGCCATCCGGCCGGTACAGTAAAGTTAAGCGGCGTTGGTATGGGTGTTTTATTGGCAGCTGAAATAAACATACTGCAAACCGCAATAACAATTACGCATGCGCATATTGTATACAGCCACTTCATTTGCTAACCTGCCCCAGGCTGAACATGGTGGCGTAATTATCGGCCAGTTGCATAGCAAGTGCGCCAGGCTGGTGGCACAAAGGATGTTCAGCTATTTTTATGGGGTACGCCCCGTTAAACAATTTGTTTATGTCAACATTAAAAACAATGTTGTGCACCGCCTGCTTTTGGCTGTGCCTTATAAGGTAGCCAATTTTGCGCGTGGCGTTTTCGCCCGTTTTATACCCGCCAACGTGTAATGAAAAAGCGTTGCCGGGCACTTTTGCCGCGGGTGAAGTACCGTCCAGTTTTAGCATTATATAACCGGTATTCCAGGTCCAGAACATGCCATTGGCGGGATCCAGCGCGCCTGTTTGCGTACCGCTTACATTGGCAACACTGTCAACACCAACTAAAAATGAAACTGCTGTGAGATGTTTTATCGATATAGGAACAGTAATGGTTCTCGACCCGGTATCGCCTGCATCTACCAAAAAATAATCATCCGGGAAAAACTGTTCGCTGGTATTGGTGCTGTCTTCCAAAAGTATTTGCGCAATATAAAACCTGAACTTCTGCACGGTATATGTTTCACCAAAAGGGTTTGTATAGGTGTTACCGGGCACTACAGTTGCATCACCGGCCTTTATGTTAAAAGTTAAATTTAACTGCTCGCCGCTGCTGGTATTTTGCTTTAGTTGGGAAAAGGCAGTGCCAGGTAACAACAAAACGTTTACCGCAAATAGTGTGGCTGATAAATATTTCATGTTCATAACAGCGGGTGTTTTCTATTGTAAAGCAACCTTACGGTTTCGGGGCAAGTGATACGCTTATTTGTATACCACCGCTCGTATTTGTAATAGGCGCGGATGTTGAAATATACGGAATTGTTCTTATCTGGTCAAAATAAAATTTAAGCCTTACACGCGTGCTCATTACATAGTCAATAGATGGCTGAATAGTAATAACTTTTTGGCCGCCTGTACTGTAAGCCGACAACTGATCAAGCTGGCTGTTATTTTGCGTATCATCTTCCATTGAAAGGTCTAACCGCACCGTGAGGTCATTATCTAATTTTTTGCCTTTTGTAAATGGCAGCCTGAATGGCAGGTTAACGCCCTTCTTCCTGAAACTGCCGCCAAAACTCCACCCGGTACTGCGTACCTCGCTAAGCTGGTAATCAATAAGGCTCAAGCTTAGTTTTCTGCCTTTCTTATACTCAAAATGCAGGTTCATTTGTTTTGTGGTGGTAACATCAATACCAATAAGCGGCGAAAATGACTCTTCCATGGTAAGGTTTGGTACCAGGAAGAATGGTACATAGTTTCCTGAAATTGTATCAAGAAAGGCCGGCTGCGACAAATGCAGCGGGTCGTAATAATACAGCGCACTGGTAAACGCATTCATGCTTAAGTTTGAGGTATAGGCATGGGTTATGCTGATATTGCTGAATATTTCGGCCAGGGCCGGAATTTTTGTTAAGCCTGTATAAGTTAACCTCCAGTTGGGCAACGGTGTAATGCCGCTAAATGGGTTTGATTTTATGGTTGCATTGCTTTGGTTAAGCAGGCTTACTGTATTGGGGCTTTTGCCTGTATACGCCGCCAAAAATGCAGGGATAAGCACATCCTGCGCGTACCGCCCATAACCCATGGGGTATGTTGCACCGGTTGCATCAGTTGTAGTGGGTGAGCCTGCTGCTTTCCAGTAAGGGTTTGCCTGCGCAAGCCTGTTGGCTATGGTTTGCCTGTAATTTTGAAACTTAATAAATGTGCCCGAAAGCTGGTTGGGGTTGTAGCTTGAAAATAAAGTTTTAAAACTTATATACGTTACGCTAAAACCACCACCCGCATAGGGGCTAAAATGTTTGTAGTCACCAAAGCCGGTTGAGTCTTTAAAAAGCTCGGTATACTGCTTGGTAAATGTTTTCTCCAGGTTAAGGTCAACAATAAATTCAGGCAAGGGTTCAAGCTGTGCTGACAGGGTAAGGTGCTGCTCAAAATCCTGCTGGTAAAACAGGTTAAACGTGGTATCGTGCGTAATAACACCCTGCCTTGCTTTTGTGTTTAGCCAGTTTGTATCGGGCTGTTTACCCATCACATAACTAAGGCCTGGCTGCATGCTTTTAAAATCCTGGCCTATATATTTGGTGCTATCCATGTAACCGGGTATACGGCTGTTATATGTTTCGTTATAGCCCGCAGTTGCCGTTTTCAACATGGTAATAAGGTGCACGGCTGTTTTTACCGCGCCGCCAATTTGCCGCGGGCCGGATGCGTTGTGTTTTGCTTTGCGTGCATCGCGTTTTTGCTGCCGCCATTTTTGCAAAGCCGCTTTTCTTGCTTTTCCTTTTAAGCCCTTAACCACTTCTGCACGGGGCTTTATAGTTATGGTTGAATCGTTAGCAGGTTTACCTACATCGCCAGGGTTGGTATTGCCAGCATCGGTTGGTGTTTTAGGCGCCAGCGCCGCTGCAAGAAATTTTGATTTGCTGTATAGTTTTGTAAAATCAAACTGGCCGTTAAAATCGTTACCCTGGCTGTTTTCAATAGTATTACCAAGGTTTAGCGCCAGCAGGCTTGCCCCTATCCAGTTATACGTTGTTGTATAGCTGTACCGTGCCTGTATCCAGTCAGTAAGCGGAAACTTGGCAAGCGGCAGGGCGTAACTCAAAATAGTTTTCTGCTGGTACATGGTATTTCTGCCACCATTAAAAAAGTTGCGGTTTACCGTATCGCGTTTTGCTTTGGTGTTAATAAGCCCGTATGGCATATCAACGGTTGCATTATTTATAGCGCTGAAATCGAAGTTCAGGCTTTTTGTAAGGTCCCATTTAAAATTATAGTACCGGTCGAAAGTGAAGAGGTTATTGTACGATGAGTCAACCTGCTGCACTTTAAAGCTGTCGTATATATTTATAAGCCGGGGTATATACAAACCGGTTTGCTTATTTATATCGGCCCTGAAACCAATGAGTGAAGGGGTTAGGTTAAAGTTGAAATCTTTAATAAGCGAGAACCATTGCGATTTTGACTTGATGATCTTCTTAAAAGGTTCAATAAATTTTTGTTGCCCGTTATAGGTATAACCAAAACCACCGCGCTGCTTTGTAATTTGGTTACGTGTAATAGTTGGGTTTGATTGTAAAAAGCTGGTATATGAGTAGCTGAAATCAAAATTGCTGATGCTCCAGAGCTTTGGCTTTTTACCATTTACACCAAACCGCATATTGGTAAGGTTTATGGTTTTTATAGTGGTTTGATCAATACCCGCGGCCCTTACCGAATCTACCATCTTACCCGCTGTAGCCAGTTTATATTTATACAGCACATCCTGGTCAAAGGCATCATACTGAGGGGTTAAAATTGTGCGGTCTATGCTTGCATAAAGCGGTATGGAAATGCCTGCTTTTTTGGGAAGCATTTTACCTGCATCAATATTTATGGCACCATCAAATTGCAGCATATCGTTAAAGGCACGCTGGTTCACCTGCTGCTCAATTGTTCCCCAGCCATGGGTATAGGTATTTGCGGATAGCGACATGGTGCCAAGATCAGCCAGCTGCATATCAACCCTGCCCAGCGCAGCCCAGCCACCCTGTTCATCAATCTGAGATAAACGCAGTTCATCAACCCAAACCTCAGCATTAACGGCTATATTGGTAGTTTTTGCATTTTCTATCGCAATCAATATTCCCTGCACCTCAGCAAGGTTGGGATTGCCTATTACAGCATAAGTTTTGGGGCCGTTGCCCGCCAGTTCCCTGTAAATTTTTGAGATGTTCTGGCCCGATATGGCATCACGCCGCAGCTTTAACTGCACAAGGTCCTGCAAAGCAAAATCAAGATTGTTATCTGTCGGCCAAATCTGGTCAGCCGTAGCCGTTGAATTTGGCAGCGTAACTTTTAAAGGTATGCGTACCTCGTAGTAATTGGTTAAAAAATCCTGCCCTATACGTATAACAGCATACAGGTCGCCATCATTAATAGCAGGCTGGTTTAATATTGATTCAGCATGAACGAACATTGACAGTTCACCGTAGCGGCGCAGGTCAAGGTTAAGTGTTTTGAACACAGCCCTTGCATCGCCTTTTGCAAGGTTGTGTACACGCAGGCTCATTGACTGCTCGTTCTGCAACAGGTTTACGCCGTTGTTGCTTAATATCTGCACACGCTCAATGCCGGGTGGTATTTTGTATGGAATAGGCGTTCTGCTGCTGTTCTCTTCTACGTTTACTGAAAGAACGTCGAATGATGTGGGTGAATTTGCGGGAATTGGTGTGTAAGACCCGGTTGTATCAAGATTGTAAGTAAATGTTCTCCATTGGTTGCGTACCAGGTTTAAAGTTGCAAAACGCATTACCACCGAGTCTTCAAAACCCGTAAGGTACATACGGATAAAGCGGATAGATTTAAAATCGGGTATGTTGCCTATTTTGCCTGTAAATTCTTTAATTGGCACCCTGAACAGGTACCAGTTTTCAGGCGCTGACGTTCCATTGGCAAGATGCGGTGTAATAACCCGCTGGTCAGTTATATACTTGCTTAACCCTACACCCATGCCCGGCTTAAGGTCTATTGCATATTCGTAATATTCTTCAGTTTCGTTAAGTGTGTTGTCATGGTCAAGGTCTTCATTATCCGGATACAGCGTAGCTGCCGGTGAAAACTGGGAGGTATTATCAGCAACCGGTGAATTGCCCTGCGGGTTATTGTAATCTTTATACCGGCCAAGTATACCAGTTTTTGCGGCATCGTAACTGGCATCACGGTACCATTTATAATTGTCGTTTGAAGGGTCGTTGAAGGCCTTTTGATAAAATAGTGACGTGGTGCCAAAATTACCGGCAACCTGGTTTAAATAATTACTGCGTTTGGTGCGTTCACCATTATCGTCAAGACCGTCAAAACCCACATCCTGAAACACGCGGTCGGCGGGGTTATTACTAAATGCCTGTGTTATTTGTATCGGGTTTGTCGGCGCTTTGCCCCAGGTGGTTGTACTGTCAATGGCAGCCGGCTGGCTTGGCGTACTTAACCCGTTCTCGTAAAACCTTCTGCCGTCCTTCAAAATATCCTCACTTACATTACCAAGGTTTATATACAGCTTACCGCCTGAACTGCCGGGGTTTTTAATAAAGGGGTCCTGCACCCAAAACTCAAGAAATTCAATATTACCTGTTTCAAAATCGGTTTGGTCAAGGCTGCGCATTATACCCCCAAACTTGGTTTTGGGAAACCTAAACCGGCCATTGGCATCAATATCATTTTTGCTAACATCAAAGTTATAAGGCCCGCGTTCAGTGGGGTAATAAGCAAGGTCGAATGTTGAGGTTAAAACATCAGTTATGTTTGTTGTCCTCTGTGGAAACAGTTCGTTTGTACTTACTGCACGTACCCTCGGGTCACTCAATTCATTATGATTATCGCGCAGCGGGTTTTGTGTGCTGGTTTTATCCTGTAATATCGGTTCAATATTATACCACGCAAGTTTTGCCCTGTTATAACCATAGGCTACAGAATCCTGCAGGGTTGCTTCGGGAAACAGGTTATTGCCCGCCGGCGTTGATGCCAACGCCCACGAAACAAATGGGAACCGGAGGTCAACACTGCTGCTGCTTCCTTCAAAATCGTCTATATATATCAGCCCGTTTCCACCAGCACCTATTTGCGGCGCATGGCCGGGTTTAAGTGCGGCAAATTCGCCATAGGCATTTATAGTGCTCGGCGCAGTAGTGGTATAAAAAGGAAGTTTATCAAGCAACCTTGTAAGGCCCGGCAAGGTTGAGCGGTAGTTAAAATCAAGGCCGTACATGGTGTTGCGTATGGGGTCTTCACCATAGTCTTCCTTGGTAAAAAATGGCCGCTCGCTCAGCCGCTCCATAGTAGCGCCAAGCGATAGCTTTTTGTTAACAGTATAATCCGCGCGCAAACCAAAAAAGCTTCGCTGCTGTATACCAAAGCTGGCATTATTTTCAAACTGCACATTAACCGGCACACCGCTGTTTAGTATAGCCTGGTTAATAACTTTCAGCGTACCTAAGTTGTAATCAATTAAATAGTCCTGGTTCTCAATTAATGGCTGACCTCCCGCCGTTACGGTTACTGAGCCCGGTGGAATATTAAACCCGCCCAAATACACTTCAGAATTAGAGGCGCCTTTCACCGTGCCCTGTACAATATAGTGGTCAAGGTTGGCATAGGTTTGCGCTATGGCTTTAATAGAATCGTATAACTGGTTGTAGATATATTTATCCCTTAATGAAGGGTCTGTACCGGCAAAGGCAAGTGTATCAAGGTCGCGGCCAAAAGGCTGCAGGAGCGGAAAGATTATTTTACCCTGCTGGGAAAGCACGGTAAAACTATCCACATAGTCAAACTGCCCGTCAGGCTGGGGATCATTCCGATAATTCAGCCTGTCTAAGTTAAGGATAGAAATAAGTGATTTACCGGTTACCGCCGGGCTGCTCTCGGGCAGGTACCTTTTTGTGCCGCCACTGGGTTCCTGGTACAGTATGTTTACATTAAACCCATCCTGCTGCAGGCTGGTAACATCCAGTGAGTAGATGTTCTTCATCATCAATTGCCACAACGGCAATAATGGGCGCTGCGAGGTAGCTTTCAGTAATTTAAGGAACAGTACTTTTTGCACGCCGCTTGTTGAATCTACCGTAACATCCTGCGAAAACTCACCCACCTGGAAGGTGCGGCCATTGTAAGTGTACTGGTAAGCTACCGCCAGCACATCGTTTGGCTGCAGCTGTTGCCTAAGGCACAAAAAGCCCACTTTTGGGTTAAAATAATATTCGCTGGGGTCAAGCTTGCGGGCAAATGTTTTTTCGTAATCGTCTACCGGGTTCAAACCTCTTTGCAAAAGCACGGTATTAACAAAAGTGGGGTCGCGGTTTGCCTTGCCACCAGCCAAAAAATTATAAATGTCGTTACTGCCGTTATCGGGCAGGTTGCTGTTGTTAAGCGCGGCATGTATATTAGGGTTATAGGGCGCATTTTCAGCCAAATCCATAAGGCCCACAATTGCCCTTGTGTTGGTAACCGTACCGGTGCGGTTTGTTACCCAAACTTCAAGCCGCAATATTTGCACCTGGCTGTTTATTACAGGCAGGTTGGCCATTGCCTTGTTATAATTGTTCCTAAAGTACTGGGCTAATAAAAAGTTCCTGTTCTCATCATAATCATCCAGCTTTTTATTTATCTGCTGGCTTAAACCGCCGCCCTGCAGGGTAACCGACTGCCGTTGCGAACGCTGGTTGGCAATTGCCGTTGTAACGGTAAGCTTGCCAAACTGCAGTTTAGTTTTTATACCAAAAAGGCTTTGCACGCTCGACATCAACGTGCCCTTTGTTTGAAATGAGATATTACCCGCCTCAACTGATTTTATCAGTTCATCATCCATCCCCTTATAATCAAGCTTTAACTGATTTTCATAATCAAAATTGGCCTGCGTATTATAGTTAATGGGCAACTTCAGCTTATCACCAATGCTTGCCATTACGTTCACGTTCGAGGTCATGTTAAAATCAAACCCGCCGTTTTTGCGCGCCCGTTCAGGCAATGTGGGGTTTTCAACGTTCTGGCCGGTATATCCCAATTTAAGGTTAACCTCGCCCTGCGGCTTTATGTCAACCTTTAAACCGTTGGGGCCAACGCCAAAAATTCTGTCAAACAGCTTGGTATACACATGTGGCTTTGGCCGCAGCGTATTTCGGTTTAAAGTATTTAAAGCCTGTGCGCGCTGGTTAAAATAATCGTCCTCCGCAATTTGTGACTGCAGCTTCCAAAACTCTTCAAATGTCAGCGATGTTGGGGTTCTGTAAACAGTGTTGCCTATTTTTTCAATTATAATGTACTGTTTTGTAACGGGGTCGTACTCAATGGTTTGCTTAATAAGCGAAGTATCGTTAAGGTTAAACGGGTTATGGCTTTGCCAGCTAAAGCGGTCGCCGCGCCTGTCCTGCAGGGGGTAGTGCAATGTATCGCCTTTTGACGCGGTTGGCGTCTTTTGTGCATACACAGTACTACCTGCAAGCAAAGCCACAAATAGAATAATAAATGAAACGCGGATACCCAATTTACGTTAGCAATGGTTAAGTAAAGGTTACGTCGATAGCTATAGGTTTTTGAGTGCTGTTTTAATTAATTCCTCCAGGGTAATATTATCTGTTTTTTGTACTTTTTTTATAGCTGCTTCAGCAACCGGTTTCGCAATGCCCAATGCCATTAGCGCGTTTACCGCATCCTGCTCGGGCGTTACAAACGCACCACCCGAAGGTATATTGCCGCTGCCACCTATCTTTCCCACTTTATCTTTCAGTTCAAGTATAAGGCGCTCTGCTGTTTTACGGCCAATGCCTTTTATACTTTCAAGCAGTTTGGCGTTGCCCTGCAGGATGGCTTTTACAATTTCGTCCGGCTTCATTCCCGACAGCATCATGCGTGCCGTGGCGGCGCCAACACCCGAAACACTGATAAGCTGTAAAAACAGGTCTTTTTCCTCCTGTTCAAAAAAACCAAACAGTGTTTGGGCATTTTCGGTTATGTGCAGGTAAGTAAGCAATTGCCCGGTGGCACTGTTGCTTATATGCGAATAAGTGTTAAGGCTTATCTGCAGCTCATATCCAACCCCGTTAACATCTACTATAACCTGTGCAGGCGACTTGCGTACAAAATTACCTCTTACAAATGCTATCATAACTGCCGTTAGCCAAAAATATGGTTTTCAGGCAAATAAAGAAGGAATTGCAGATGATTTATTTGAAGGAGCGGCGATTTAGTTAAACGGTAATGGCAGGTGAAAAAATTTAATCACTTTTTTAGCGGACAAAACAGTGTTTTTTATATATAGTAGTAGCGGGTTGTAAATGTTTTTTTAGCATGGGTAGAAGGCAAAAAGGGCTGGCAGGGTAACCGGGGTAACTAAGACATGTTATTTTTTTATAATTTAGTGTAATATTTTTCTAATTAAATGATAATCAAAAAGTTGTGCATTTTTGCATTCCTCCTTTTTCCTCCCTTTTTCCTCCGCGATTTGTCCAATACCGGCGAAAAAGGTACGGGACGAAATATACCCGGGGATTTGGCGAACGCATGAAAATTATGCATAAATATGCTAACACGCCTTTATGCACAACGGCAACACGTTATTGTGCGGGCATAATGGTTTTGTAGTATGTTTTATGATTTTCAACCTATTTTTGCCCACTTAAATACAACAGATGGGTAAAATTACAGCAGCCATTACCGCAGTGGGCGGCTATATTCCAGACTATATATTAACAAATAAGGAGCTGGAAAAAATGGTTGAAACAAATGATGAGTGGATACGCACGAGGACGGGTATTGAGGAAAGAAGGATATTAAAAGGCGAAGGCAAAGGCAGCAGCGATATGGCCGTACCCGCTATTGAAGAAATACTGCGTAAAAAGAACCTGGACCCAAAGGAAATTGAATGCATTATTTGCTGCACCGTAACGCCTGATATGGTTTTTCCGGCCACAGCCAACATTATCTCCGATAAAATTGGCGCTACCAATGCCTGGGGCTTTGACCTTAGCGCAGCGTGCAGCGGTTTTTTATATGGTCTTTCAACAGGCTCAAGCTTTATTGAGAGCGGGCGTTATAAAAAAGTAATTGTAGTGGGCGTTGATAAGATGAGTGCTATTATTGATTATACTGACCGTAACACCTGCATATTGTTTGGCGACGGCGCCGGCGCTGTTCTGCTTGAACCAAACGAAGAAGGTTTGGGCATACAGGACAGCATATTAAAAAGTGATGGCAGCGGCCGGCCTTACCTGCACATGAAGGCAGGCGGCTCATTGAAGCCAGCCAGCATTGAAACCGTTACCGCTAAGGAGCATTATGCCTTCCAGGAAGGGAAAACCGTATTTAAGTTTGCGGTGGTAGGTATGGCCGATGTAAGCGCTGAAATAATGGAGCGTAACAATCTTACAGCCGACGATGTTGCCTGGCTGGTGCCACACCAGGCCAACCTTAGAATAATTGATGCTACCGCCAAACGCATGGGCGTATCAACCGATAAAGTGATGATAAATATTCATAAGTACGGCAACACCACAAGTGGCACCATACCGCTTTGCCTGTGGGAATGGCAAAACCAGCTAAAAAAAGGTGATAATCTTATACTCGCTGCGTTTGGTGGTGGGTTTACCTGGGGCGCAACGTGGATCAAGTGGGCGTACTGAGAAAGTTACAGGTTGCCGGTTTCCGGTTGCAGGCGATTGTGGAGGGTAAGAATACAAATATTCAGTAATCAATATTCAACACGCAATACGCAACGGAACAGTCCTCTCATTTTCAAATTTTCAAATTACCTAATTTTCAAATTACCATGACAATAGAGCAAATTAAAGTTTTACGGGACCGCGTTAGCGTTCTAAGGAGGTTTCTTTGACGTTGATAACCGTACGCAAAAAATAGATAACGACAGGCAACTCTCTCTCTCGCCGGGTTTTTGGGATGATAACGAACGCGCCACCGGCATAATGAAGGAAATTAAAACACACGAATACTGGCTTAAATTATATAAGCAGGTTGAAAGTGCTGTAGATGATTTTGTAGTACTGTTCGAGTTTTGGAAAGGTGGTGACGCCACCGAAGAAGAAACACGGCTGGCTTACAATAATGCCCTGCAGCTAATTGAGGACGCTGAATTCAAAAGCACCCTCAACCAGCCAGAAGACGAATTACCGGGTGTATTACAAATAAACCCCGGTGCTGGTGGTACTGAAAGCCAGGACTGGGCCGAAATGCTGTTGCGCATGTACCGTATGTATGGTGAAAAGCAGGGTTGGAAAGTTACTGAACTCGACTTCCAGGAAGGCGATGGTGCCGGTATTAAAACGGCTACGTTGCAATTTGACGGGCCTTTCGCTTATGGCTTTTTAAAAGCCGAAAGCGGGGTGCACCGGTTAGTGCGTATTTCGCCATTTGACAGCAATGCCCGCAGGCATACCTCGTTCGCCAGCGTATTTGTGTACCCGCTTATTGATGATAGTATTGAAATAGAGGTAAAGCCCGATGAACTGGAATGGGAGTTTTACCGAAGCGGTGGTAAAGGCGGCCAAAACGTAAACAAGGTTGAAACTGCAGTAAGGTTAAAGCATATACCATCAGGTATTATTGTAGAGTGCCAGCAAAGCCGTACACAAGGCGAAAACCGGGAACTTGCCTTAAAAATGCTGAAAAGCCGGTTGTATGAAGAGGAGCTACGAAAGCGTGAAGAAGCCAAAAACGTTACCAACGCCAGTAAGAAAAAAATTGAGTGGGGCAGCCAGATACGCAGCTACGTTTTTCATCCTTATAAAATGATAAAAGATCACCGCACAGATTACGAGGTGGGCAACGTGCAACCTGTTATGGATGGCGAGCTGGATGGCTTTATAAAAGCCTATTTGATGATGGAGAAAGAGAGCGAATAGTTGATTGGCAAGGGAGAGGTTGAATGGTAAAAACCAGTTGATTGGTTGATTTGCAATGAGGAAGTTGATCAGTAGGTTGCCGTGTCCAGGAAAGTATTCATTCTTTGATTGAGTTTAGGGTTATTCTTTAAAATTAAGTATATGGAAAAGAAAGAAAAGCCTATTTATGACCCAAGAATATTTAGAGGAATAAAATTTTCAAACCTTGATTATAACAAAAGTTATAGGTTAGTTATTGAGAGGGTTTTTGAACGCGGCGATGTTGAAGACATCCGCACTTGCAGAAGATATTATGGCGATGAATTGATAAAAGAAATTTTAACTACCGCAGAATACCTTACGCTACACACAATATATTTAGCAGCGGCGGTATGTGATAACGATGTGACTGAGTATAAAAGTTATTACATAGCGTTGCCAAAAAAATTATTCAACCAGCCTAACCGCTGGAAAATTCATGCAAATAAGTCAGCATTAAACAATTCAATTACCAAATATAATATTGATCCTGTTATGACGGCGGGGCACCCTTCTCCACCCGTGGAGAAGGGCCGGGGATGAGGTTCTTCTCCACCAAATACTCCAGCCACAGCATTTTATTATAGGTTGGGCAGTAGAAGTAATAATAAATATAGCTCCAGTTAAGGAATATCTTTTTTAAAGGTGTTGGGTATGGAAATGCTGCCCTTGCCTGGAAGAAAACAAAACTGTTTTGGTTGCTGGCCTCAAATTCCTGCAGGCTGTGCAGATCAAGTTCAGGGGCTTTGGCGCCAAGCCGCAATAAAGAAGTACGCAAAATTATTTGATCCATTACATTGTTGCAGGTGGTTAACAGGTAATGTATATCGGCTATTAACTGGCGTTTGTATATCTCGAGTTCAGGAATAGAAAAAGCCCCCATCAATCTGGTTAAATGGTACAGCAATATTGATGAATGCACATAATATGGTGATAAAAAAACAGGGTTGCTCATATAATCCCGGTTCTTAACCATTTCAGCCAACAGGTGCAATGTGGCACTGTCCTGTTTAACAAAGGGAAGCTTTTTATCAAGCATAAAATACATGATGTTGCAGTGCACGGCAAAATCAAAATCAACGCTCATGCGGTCGCCCAGCCACGTGCTGTATGCGGGTATATCAGTGTATTTTTTGCAGGTCGAAATAATGCGTTTGCCTTTGGTTATATTACTTAATGCAATCATGTGCTTTTTTAACACGTTGCAGGTGCTGTCATCGGTATCACTGCTTAGCAATATCATAACGGTATCATCTGCGTCCTCACCCTGACCAAATACCTGTTTAAGATATTGAAAGATGAAGGTGTGCGGCATAATTATATCGTTGGTGGCCCAAAAACCATAATAGGGGTTACCATACCTGTTTTTAAACAAAGGATACGATGCTGATGCACGTTTATAAACTGCCTCTGCAAGTAATTTATCCTCACCATCCAGGTGCGGAATAATATTGCGCAGACCAAAAGCAGTTACCGCTGTAAAAAAAATATTATTGTCGGGCTGGTAATTATGCGGGCCACCACCGCAGGCTCGATAGCCTTTAAACATGCCCGTATAAAACTCACCATCGTTTTGTTTGTATTGTGCGCTGTCTATTTGTTTTAAAAGGGTGTGTATGATGTAGGAATCTGTTTGCTGCGCACACAAACAGTTTAGGCCAATAAATAAAAATAATATGAAACCAAAAATGCGCATGCTTTACTTAAATTATAAATACTCTATTCATCTTCGCATCTTTGCGCCCGAAATTTCGGGCTTTGTGCGAAACCTAACTCACGTCCATTTTGGCAGCATCCTTACGTATTTCAGCCAGCGCAGCAGGTTTATTTTCTTCTCCATATCAACGATCATATCCTTTCGTTCAAGTTGCCACCAATTAATTTTTTTGTTGCCCATCTTTTTCTGCAGGCGCAAAAACTGGTCAATAGCCACCATGCTTCTTGCATTAATAGTGTTCATAATAATGCAAAACTCTTTCTTGTCTTTTTCGCGGTAGGGCAACGCCATAATACGCCTGTTTTGCGCCTTAACTCTTTCAATAAACATTTTTCTGAAAGCCAAAAAATCATCGCAGGTATTTACAAGGGTGTAAATATTATCGCGAACATCTTTATAGAGGTCAAAAATATCATTGCCAAGCTGGTACAGGCTGCCCACATAAAATAGCACATCAAGCATATGCAGCGATGCGGCCACATCAAGGCATTGGTGATAGATAATAACTGACACCGCGCCCTTGGTATGGGTAATGCGCTCCATTTCCGCTTTTGTAATGGATGGCTTTGTTTGCTTTATGGTCTCCGCCTGAATTTCCAGCACATTTTTGCTTGCTTCAATATATTCTTTTTTATGCGGAACATGCTCAAGCAGGTAGGTTTGAATTTCCTTAGCTACCCCTGCTGAAAAAGTGGTGGCATTATATTGTTGTGGTGTAAAAGTTATGGTATGAATATCAGCAAGAGGCAGTTTATCAATATCAAACAGATCATCGCCAACGGGCGTTAAAATACCAAATAATGTAGCCCGTTTACGCTCCTCAGCAGTTAATTTTTCACCATACAATTTTTTATAGCTGCTGCATAAAAATGATGTAATAAAAAGCCCGTAGTATTTTAAAATTTTACCACGTTGTTCGGGCTGAAATGTTCCATGGTGCCGCTGTTCCAGTTCGTCAAGATACGGAATTAGAAAATCTTTATTAAATTGCTTTTGTGTTTGTATCTCTTTATAAACCCTTCGCGCTATGTTTATATAGGTTATTACGCTCATCCTGGCCGGTTACAAATTTTTCAAACGTACGGAAAAATTTGGAAAGCAGGATCATTAAACATCCAACGGCCTCAATATGCTATTGCAATGTTGTTTAAGCTATTCCCCGTTTTTTTCATAGTGGGTTTTTCGTATATCATCCTCATCATCCATGTCAGCGCCCTGCAGCACTTTACGCCAGTCAATGTTGCGGTTATACCGTTTCATTGCCTGCTGGGGATCAAAAACTGATTTGGAAGGAAACACAAGGTTGTATTGTGTAAAGTCGGGTTTATCAGTAAAAAAATCCTGTAGCAGCGTGCCGGTAGCATCATACTGGTTTACGTAAGGCACGTTGAGTATGTTATAGATCGTTTTTAAAATAGCACCAAAGTTTGCATGCGTGTGGCTGGTATACCCATGTTTAACATAAGGGCCTGCCATCATCAAAACGCTCCGGTGAGCGTCAATATGGTCTACACCGCCCTGCGGGTCGTCCTCGGTAATTATTACCAGCATATTTTTCCAGTATGGTGTTCGCGACAGAAAATGCAATATCCTGCCAACAGCCAGGTCGTTATCTGCTACGTAACTGTGGTAGTAAGGATAGCCGTCTTCTGGTCTTGGGCTTGCAGTGTGGTCGTTTGGTACCTGCATAGTTATTAACTGGGGCATCTTCTCCTTACCGGTAAGCCATTTTTTTGTAAACTCCCTTTCAAATTGCTCCATCCTGAACTGGTCTGGTATATTGGTATTAAAACCAGCATAGTCGTGGCTCGTCTTTGGCCATAAAGCCTTTTGCATCGGTACCATAACACCATGTGCAGCGCCCGTTGCGGTATCAAGCCATTCTTCGCGCACGTGTGCAGTTTCGTTGGCCTCTCCAAAATTGTAGAATGACACATGGCTTCGGTCAAGCGCTTCCCACAATCCACCCCGCTCTCCATAGTCTTCCGGGTCCATACTGCCTGTTGAGCCGGGTTGTCTTCTGCCGGGCGCTTTTGAAAATATCATGGATGTTGCATCAGCGCTTGAGTTTGTTTCCACCCATTCGTTTGGTATAACACCCATCATCCAGTGGTGGCCGTGTATAGAAGCATCGCTGTCGCAGTAAAAGTTGTCGTCAAATGCAAATTGTTTGGCAACTTTTAGGTGGTTTGGCGCCACATTTACTTTCACCAGCGTTTTATCTTTATAATGAATATCTACACCAACACCAAACCTTGCAATGGTTGAATCGCCAATACCCGTTGGTAATTGTCCCAGCACTTCATCATAGCTCCTGTTTTCCTTTGTTATATACACTATATATTTTATCGGGCTTTGCCTTATACCAGGGGCAGGTGGCAACGGGTTTTTGCCATCATCCTCGACAGCCTGTTTTACAAAGGTGTTGGCTATACATTGTTTTGTATAAGTGACTAATTGTTCAGCATTGGGCATCGCAATTTTCTGAAAGGTACCTAACTGAATATCACCAATATATGTGCCCTGCACCGGAACAATAAAATGGTAGCCCCCATTTGGCCCGGCGCCATAGCCCCGGCACGTAATTACATACATTTCTTTTTCATCACTGCTAAGCTGTACCCTCGCAGGGCCCCAGCCTGTTGGTATAAGCCCCTTTGTTGTGTGCGTTGCAACATCAATAACCGCAACCGCGTTAAAACCAAGCAGGGTTACGTACAGCGTTTTTTCATCTTTGCTCAGGGTAATGCCAAATGGCAGCAGGCCGCGGTAATGGTCAATAAGGCTATCAACCCTTACCGGTATATGGCCAATAATTTTATGGTTACGATAATCAATAATAGATATATTGTCGTTGGTTGCATTACTTACATACGCGTAGCGGCTGCCCACTGTTATTGAGTTTGGGCTTGCGCCGCCAACCACCTCAGCGCTCTCAACCATCTGGCCGATCTGGTGGCCGGGTTTATATTTATCAATTACAGTGTTGGTCTTTAAATCAATGGTGTAAACACTCATCGCTTCTTTTGCAAGCGGGCTACCCACACCGGGTATTTTTCTGCCCTGCCACATATAGCCGTTTATTGATTGTGGCGTGTTGTCACCGTATGGATGAAAAGGTATCATCATACTGTCGTAATTCTGCGGCGTTGCACCGGTTATTACAGGATAACTGTACATGCCCACATTGGCAACAAAAGCAATGGAATGGTCGGGACTAAGCGCCAAACCAAAAGGCAACCTGCCCGTGGGTATCGACGCTGTTATTTTTTTGGTGTTAATATCAATCCTAACCATACGATAGTTTGCCCTGTCAAGCACCAGCAGCTCATGGTTGTCGTCATTCAGCACCAGGTCTGAGGTAAAACTATCTTCAAAATCCGTGGTATCCACTTTGCCGTTTAGTGAAATAGAGTCAAGACGTTTCATGTTTTCAATATCATACACAATCACGGCCCCATTATCACCACCACTCAGGTACACTGTTTTACTGTCCCGCGCAAAGGCCACCCCCAAAAAACTCCCGCTGGACAATGGCGAAGGAATTTTGTCATTATAGCTTGGTACGCGCGTGTTTTGCAACGTCGAATTTTTAATTATGGTGAATACGCCATTATGAAGCGTAATGGTAGTGACGCCATCGGGCGAAACAGCCATTCCAAAAGGGTCGTGCGTTATTTGTATGGTTTCGCCAGCAGGTGTTGCCATACGGCCGCTTGGTAAAACACTTGTGTGATTTTTCAGATCAATATGGGTATAAGAATCTTTACCTGGTACAGTTAGTATATTATATGTTTTTTGGGCATTTGTATTGGCCATGGTTAAAATAAGAAGAGCGTAAAAGATAGCTTTTATAAAAGATTGCATGTAGTATAGATTGAGGGTAAATGTACAGCAAGCCTGTGTTTTTTTGATGCTGGTTACAATTAGTTAATGTTGGGGATGTTGCAATTTGGGTATAACATCACGTTGCTGCCATTAGTGACGATTATATGCATCTTAGATTGAATAAAAAAAGTATTAGCTCCGGACGACGTTGCGCTTACCTGCGCCCGGTGACATACTTTAAAGATTTGTATTTTTATATTCAAGCATTGTTTTGGGCAACGGAATAATAATACTCCGCGGTTTTGTTTAGTAAAATCCACGATCAATCAAAAAAAATCCATAACTTTAAGCAATCCTAATTGCTTTATGTCTCCCCAAAGTCAGCTTAAAACCAAGATCGCGGTTGTCGACGATCATGAGTTATTCCGTAAAGGCCTTATCGCATTGATAAATATGTTTGAAAACACATATACCGTTATGTTTGAAGCTTCAAACGGGCTGGATTTTCAAAAAAAAATATCGTTCAATAATTTACCTGATATAGCCTTGGTTGATATAAACATGCCCGGCGCAAATGGCTTTGAAACGGTTGGCTGGATTAACAAACATTGCCCCGGCATTAACGTGCTTGTTATTAGTATGATTGAAAAAGAAGAAACAATTATACGCATGCTTAAATTAGGTGTTAAAGGATATTTAAGCAAAGATATTGAGCCCGCAGAACTAAAGAAAGCGATGGACGCCATAACAACACACGGCTATTATTATACAGACTTTATTACAGGCAAGTTGATACATTCAATTTTGCGCGATAATGGCAATGACGTTGAATTAAGCAACCGCGAAAGGGAATTTTTACAGTTCTCGTGTACCGAATTAACGTACAAGGAAATTGCCGAAAAAATGTTTTTAAGCCCCCGTACAATTGATGGTTACCGCGAAGCCCTGTTTGAAAAGCTTGGCGCTAAAAGCCGTACTGGGCTTGCGTTATACGCAGTGCGCAATGGTATGGTTACTCTTTAATTTTACCGGTAATGGTAATGCATGTGCCTTTACCCGGCGCTGAATCCAGCGTAAATTTCCATTTAATTTCACCGCAGCGCAATTGCATATTTTTCAGGCCGTTACCACTGCCCCCCGTTGTAATTTTTACTGCCCCATCTTCTTTATCAATGCCCTTTCCGTCGTCTGCAATTGAAACCACTATTTGCTTATTAATTTTTTTGGCCTGCAGCGTTATTTTTTTACAGCCGGCATATTTAATGCAGTTATTAATAGCCTCTTTAATTACCAGGTAAACATTTTGCTTTTCCTGGCCATGCAGTTTATAGGAAATGATTGCAGGGTCAATATTTGTTTGCAATGCACTGCCGGCGACTGCTGATACCGGTTGAGAAAAAGCATTGATACGCGAAAAAATACTCTCTATGGTTTCGGGTTCCTTGTCCATTATCCATATAATATCCCTTACACTGGTTATGGCATTTTGCACACCTTCTTTTATTCGCGGCAGGTATTCGCCCTGGTTTTGCTGCATCATCGCCATTTTGGTAAAAAGGTTCACGCTGTTAAGCGTACTGCCAATATCATCGTGCAGGTCGCTGCTTAGCTTTCGGCGAAGCCTGTCTACCCTTAAAATTTGCTCTATCCTGTAACGGTAAAGGGCATATAACAGACCGGCAACAACCGCTATAATTGCTAACTTAAACAGCCATGTTTGGTACCACTTGGGCAAAAAAACAAGCTGCAGCTCTTTTACCGGGCTCCAAACGCCATCCTCATTGGCTGCCTTTACCTGCAGGGTGTAGGTGCCGGGCTGCATCCCAACCAGCGTTATAAAATTTTGTGTGTTCAGCTTCAGCCATTCATCTTTAATTTGTTTTATCTTATATTCATAATAAACCCTGCCTGCGTTGGTATAATGCAGGCCCGTAAAATAAATATTGCTCTGCAGTGCGTCATTTGGAATAATAAATTTACTGGCATTTAGATTTCCTGTATCAAGCCTGGTGTCGTTAGCTCTTTCCACCAGCAGCCTGGTAAAATATAATTCGGGCACATGGTTTTCAGCGGTAATACCAGCGGGATTAATTTTTACAAACCCATTATCCCCACCAGTATAAATGTTATTGTTCAATGTGTCCCCGCAGGCTTCTTCAAAAGTATTGTCCTGTAACCCGTCATCATCAAAATAACGCAAAAAACGTTCAGCGCCGGTATTAAAAATTGAAACACCAAAATCGCTGGTAAGCACCAAAAGGCTATCGTTGTAGTTGAATATCTTATAAAGGCTTGTGCTGCTTAACCCATCGTTTACTTTAAAAACTTTTAGCAGGTTAAAATTTTTATCAAGCTTAGCAAGGCCAAAACCATAAACAGTAACCCAGTAATTGTTTTTAGTCTCTGCCATATCCATTAAAATATTTAAAACCTCGCCATTGTATTTTAGTCTTACCGGCCTGGTTTCAAGGGTATATGGGTTTAACAGCGTTAAACTATAATCTGATAGTATGGCAACCTGTTTATTTTTTGTAAAAAAAACTGTGTTTATAATGTTTGATGCTATGGCGCTTGCCTTGCTTTGGCCTTTGTCACCCGGCTGCCGCAGGTTTATAATGTAATGGCTTTTAAAATCCCAAACCAGCACGCCCTGGTAATTTTCTGTACCTATTACCATAGTTGAGCTATTTATATAAACCCTGCTGTTAAATTGCCATGTTTTGTACTGCGAAAACTCGGGGTATTTTTGTTCAATGGGCACAATTACACCGTTAGTGTAAATACACAAGCTTTTGTTGCCTGAAATAATTATATCGCCGTCTTTAAACCTGAAAATATTTTGAACAAGCCTTTTTGCTAATAGCTGTTTTATTTTCCTGTTCCTTGTTACCAAAAACAAGCCTTCAACCGTTCCTGAAAGCACGTCGGTATCGTTAACAGCACATACGCCGTATAAGTGGCTAAGCTTGTAATTATAAAACGAGCTATTGGCAGTGGGTAAAAAGGCAGGGGGTTTATGGTTTATAAAGCCTAAGCCTTGCCTGCAGCCGAACCATATATTTTTTTCATTGTCTTCAAAACAAAAAGTTGCATTTTCAAGCCAAGCATTTGCAGTTGCATTTAACGGCGATATTTGCGACATTGTTTTGGTTTGGCAGCTGTATTTATAAAGCGTGTTGCCTGGTATAATAAGCTCGCCATCAGTGTTTGCAAACAAATTGTCAATTTCCTGGCCTTTAAAAGCATTCAGCGGTGTATTCTCAAGGCCCCCGTTAATAATATTGTAAGCACTGTCGTATGCCATTCTAAATAAGCCTGCGCGGGTTGCCAGCCAATAGTTGTTATTGCTGCTGAATACAGAATACCTGGGCCAAAAAAAATCTTTACCGGTTTGATGCATAAATTGAGAGAAAGGTATTTTTTTTAGCGCCTGCCTTTTGGCCGGGTTAAAAATTACTATGCCTTTGCCCATTACGGCACACCAAATATTGTTATTGTGGTCAATGGAAATTGCACGTACAGCATTTTTTCCTGTTAACTGGTAAAAGGAAAACAGGCTGTTGTCAAGTTTTTCAAAGCTTCGTGTAGCAGTATTAAAAATATCAACGCCGGCAGATGTGCCTATGTAAATTTTCCCTTGTAAAAAAGTGGCGCATGCCCTCCAGTCTTCTTTCAATTCGGCGTTGTTATACCGCACTGCATATTCAACGCTGCCCGTTATGGTATTTATGCCGTTTATGCCGCCATTGTTGCAAATAGCCCAAATAATGTTTTTTGCCGAGTCGTAAATAAGGCTTGTAACATCATTAGAAAGTATCGCCCTTTTAGCTTCTAAATCTTTGTTATAAATAACAAACTCCCGCCCATCAAAACGGTTCAGGCCATTTTGTGTGGCAACCCAAATAAAATTATTGCAATCCTTAATTATTTTGTTTATATTGTAACTGCTGAGGCCCTGCTTTTGTGTAAAGAAAGTTATATGCCTTGCCTGGCTTTGCCTGGCGTGGGCTGAAGCAAATAACAACCCGCAAACTAAAACAAAAACTATATGACGGAAAATCCCAATCCAACCCCGCCCAATCAAACCCCGCCTAAGCCAACACCGCCTACCTGGCTTTCGGTTTTTTTGATATATAATAATATTTTGTATGATAGTGACCATATAAACGACCCAAACAATAAATATATTTCAATACAAACAGAAACCGACAGCCTTTACCAATCTCTTAAAGATATACCCTTTGATTTAAGATGTAAAATTATTATCGTGCAGGTAAGGGTTTTTTTTACGCCCAAACATGGCACCCCCACGGGCTTATTTCAAAGCATTACAGTAAGTGAAAAGTTTGATACCCCGGTTAAAAACGACAGGATAAACCCGTCTGCTAAAGTTACAGTACCGCCGGCAATAGACACATTGGTAGCTGAAGATGCCGTAAAGAATGTACTAACGCAAGTTTTTGAAGCATATCCTGCTGACAGGCGCATGGTAATTACGTTCGGGCATGGATCAGTTTTAGGTATTAACATGATGCCGCTTTTGCAGCCTTTGCAGTATTCGCTGATGCATCCAAAAAAAGATGAGGACCCAGACAAAAATACCGATGATTCACCAGATGATAAAGACGGTATGCCAATAGGTAATGATGATTGTTCCGGTCTTGGCAATTTGTCTGCTCTTACATCGCAAGGTCTTGAGCAATATTTTCTTAAGCACAATCTAAACCTTTTAAGCAATGTATCTTTTGCCCGGGCCATAACCGGCGCCCTTGGCGCCGTAGGGGTTGCCAAACTTGATCTGCTGGTAATGTTCAATTGCTTGATGCAGAATATTTTTACCCAGTACGAGTTTAGAGATTGTGTTGATTATCTTGTTGCTCCCGTTTCAGGTATCAGCTATCCTGCTTATGATTGGGTTGATGTATTTACACAAATAATAAATAACCAGAACGCCTCTAATTCCGTCGATTACAGCAACCGCGATATTGCAGGGCTCTTCTTGTCAAATACCGGGATAATAGCAAGGGGTAAAGCACACAGGTCGCATCCGCACTATGAGGATGAAATAATAAACACCTGGAAGTTAAACGCCATACAGCTTGATAAAGCCTTATTTGAAAAAATACAGCAAGCGTTTGCAGCTTTTTTAACAAGTTTGTCAAACCAGGCGGTTAAACAACAGCTATATATTTGCCTTAGCGTCGTGCAGAGGCAATTACTGAAATATAATTCTTACTGCCTTCCCTCTGTAATGATTGTCGATTTGTATGTGCTTACAAAATACCTGCCTTCAATGATTAAACAATTAGGCTATAAAAACACAAGCCAGGAAATTGATGATGTGTACAATAAGTGCATGCAGTTAAATAATATATTGGCGCAGGTTGATAGCCAGGTGTATTTTGGGGATAAATTTTATAACTCCGATTCAGGTTACTACTATATTGATTGCGCAACTGAATTTAAGTATGAAAATAACAAAGGCATAGGTTTTTGGTTTCCTGAAATAATGCAAAACTGCGATTTGCTGATGGATATATTAAATCAGAAGTCACCGGTATGGCAGCCTTCTTTTGTAACAGATACGCCGGGCTTCGTGCAGTTTTTCAGTGATTTTGCTTCGTGGGGGTCACCAATAATTGCATAACCACCAAAAACACAGAGATAAATAAAACAGGGATGTACAATACGTATTGTATATCCCTGTTTTATTGTAAGCCGTTACTGAAAAAAATTAGCTGCTTGCTTCTAAAACATTACTGCTGAGCGGCTTGTTCCACTGCCACGATTACGTTATCGGTTTTACTGTTATCAGTTTTGCCCATTGCTGCCGGAACCAAAGTAAGCTGAATAGCGCCTGTTGCACCGCCTGCCAATTGTTTGTCCATAAAAAGTGAAAACTTTCCTGGGATCAGTGCAACATCTGTCGGGCTGCCAGCATTATCAAAAATTTCAAAATAAACTTGGTTTGGGTACTTTTTTCCAAAATCCTCTGTAGCATCCAGCGGAAAGTCTGAATATTTTTTTATTATTCCTTGGAATTCGACGGGCAAAATACTTACTGTGACAGTAATATCCCAAGCGCCGGTTAAACCATTTTGCACAACTTTTAGGCCTTTTGTACCTGGTGTTGCTACAGTTTGCAGCAATCTGCCGCCTGCAAAAAAAAGTGAGTTTTGATACGTCATAATTAATTGTTTTTTTGATAGTTAAGAGTTTTAGAAATATACTAACTAAAATCCAGAAAGAGAAGATAACCAGAATAAATTTTAATCTCGCAAGCATAATTCTTTTTAAGAGCCATTATGCCCTGTTATATGTTATTATTTGCGGGCTTTAAATGCGGGGTTAGTCATGCTTGCAACACAAACATACTATAGTCGGGCTGCCTTTTTAACGGGAAAAACACCTTTTTTTATACTCTCTTATAATAAACGCCCGCATCTTCACAGGCATTAGCCCACTTCCCCAACTTTCCGTAATTTTGCGCCTCTTATACACTAAAAAACTTAGATATGAGTTTAGGAACCTTTAGTTACCCGTTGCCTGCCAATGAGCCTGTATTGCAATACGCAGCCGGTTCGGCAGAGAAAGCCGCTTTAAAGAAAACACTGACCGAATTAAAAAAGAAAACACTGGATATCCCCATGTATATCGGAGGCAAAGCGGTTAAAACAGGTAGCAAAGGTGCTATACACCCGCCACATGAAATTGCGCATACACTGGGGTTCTTTCATGCAGGGGAGGAAAAACATGTAAAACAGGCTATTGATGCCGCGCTTAAAGCCAAAGATGCCTGGGCTGCCATGCCATGGGAAGAGCGCGCACATATATTTTTAAAAACGGCAGATTTGATGGCTGCAAAATACCGCAGCCACATGAACGCCACCACTATGCTGGGGCAGAGTAAAAATGCTTACCAGGCTGAGATTGACAGCGCCTGTGAGCTGATTGATTTTTTACGGTTTAACGTACACTTTTTAAGCGAGATATATAAGCAGCAGCCAATATCATCACCCGGTATGCACAACCGTACCGAATGGCGCCCGCTGGAAGGTTTTGTACTGGCTATAACGCCTTTCAATTTTACGGCTATTGGCGGTAACCTGCCTACCAGTGCTGCAATGTGCGGCAACGTGGTTGTTTGGAAACCGGCGCACACCCAAATTTATAGCGCGCAAATGTTTATGCGTATTTTAAAAGAAGCCGGCCTGCCAGACGGTGTTATAAATCTTATTTATGTGGATGGCCCTGTGCTGGGCGATGTTTGTTTTAATCACCGTGATTTTGCCGGTATACACTTTACCGGCTCAACAGGTGTGTTCAATCAAATTTGGAAAACAATAGGTAACAATATTCACAATTACCGTACCTATCCGCGTATTGTGGGTGAAACGGGTGGTAAAGATTTTGTGCTGGTGCACAAAAGCGCCGATGCTGATGCAACGGTTGCAGCGCTTGCAAGGGGTGCATTTGAGTTCCAGGGCCAAAAATGTTCTGCCGCATCAAGGGCCTACCTGCCCTCAAACCTGGCCGATGAAATAAAGCAAAAACTTGTTGCCGAAATAAAGACCATGAAAATGGGCAGTGTGGAAGATTTCAGCAACTTTATTAATGCAGTAATTGACGAAAAAAGTTTTGATAAGATCAGCAGTTACATAGCCAATGCAAAAAAAGATAAGAAAGCAAGTATATTGGTTGGGGGCAATTACGATAAAAGCGAAGGCTATTTTATTGAGCCTACAGTTATTGAAGCCAAAGACCCCAAATATGTAACACTGTGCGAGGAAATATTCGGGCCTGTACTTACAATATTTGTGTATGATGTCGACAAATTTGAGGAAGTGATGGATTTGGTTGACAGTACCTCTCCTTATGCCTTAACAGGCTCTATCATTGCGCAGGATAGGACGGCTGTTTTACAGGCTACAAACAGGCTGCGCAATGCTGCGGGTAACTTTTATATAAACGATAAACCAACCGGCGCCGTTGTAGGCCAGCAGCCATTTGGTGGAGCTAGAGGAAGCGGCACCAATGACAAAGCAGGCAGCATGATAAACCTTTACCGCTGGCTTAGCGCAAGAACTGTTAAAGAAACATTTAACCCACCTGTTGATTACAGGTATGCGTTTTTGAAGGAAGAATAATGTTATTGCAGATTGTGATTAAAGCGAATAATGGCACGCAGATTTTCAGGATTGAAAGGATAGACGGGATTTAAAGCCTTGAATTGATAAAGCTGACTGAGTTATTTTTCAAGATAAAACAAGCCTTGTCTTGGGGCATCTCTCTCCGGGCGGAGAGAGACCGAGAGTGAGGCGAAACATAATTTTATGGCTTACCCAAATATTGAATTAATAACAGCCCTGCGCGATACAGCCACACGCTTACGCAACGGCGCCCACTACGCCTGGGGAAATCACGGTGCTTGCAATTGTGGTAATCTTTTACAAAGCGTTACCCATTTAAGCAAGCAGGAAATATTGCAGTATGCGCATACCGGCATTGGCGAGTGGACAGAACTGGCAGAAGATTACTGCGGTATTACAGACGCACCGGTAAGCCTGCTGGTACATAAATTAACAACCATAGGTTTAACGCCGGTTGACATCCACAACCTTGAATACCTGCAGGATAAACAGGTTTTGCAAAACTTGCCCGGCGGCTTTCGCTGGTTAAAGCGTAATGTGCGCGAAGATGTGATTGTATACTTTGAAACATTCGCAAACCTGCTTGAAGACAAGCTGCTTGCCAACATACAAATACCGGCTGGCTTATTTGTGCAACAAGCCGCCACAGTTTAACTAAGTAAATGTTTGGTGTATGTGCCCCATAGGGGCAAAAGCTTTGTAGCAACCACAATAAGCGAGTGTTCTTCCACGCCGTAGGTGTGGCACACCACGCTTTATTGCTAACAGGATAAGGAGCTATGTAAGCGTTAATTTCGTTCCATTATCCCGAACTCACATTAAATCCGCAACGTAAACATCAAGAAATAAAATCGTTTCACACGATTTCACTTTGTGTGCAGAAGCAGTAATACGGCCTGGAAAACTTCATCCCCCATTTAGGGGTATGTTTTATACACGTTCATACTAAAACAAATTATCACGGTTTTTCAATCACATTTTTATCCATATTATTTGCCGTTACTACCGTATTTGAGTTTTCGTCTCGCGATTTTTTTATAATTTCCGGCCTTACCGCATTAATAGATATATTACATAAAACCTAACATTTTGGATACAGCAGAACGCGCAGTAAAAGACTTATTGGGCAAACTACCGCAGCTAAAAAAGGAGATACAAAAAATAATAATCGGGCAGGATGATGTGCTGGATGAAATTTTAACGGCACTGCTTGCCGGTGGCCACTGCCTTTTAGAAGGTGTGCCCGGCCTTGCAAAAACCTTGATGGTAAAAACATTAAGCCAGGCATTGCATTTAAGTTTCAGGCGCATACAATTTACACCAGATTTAATGCCTACAGATATAATCGGCACCGAAATACTGGAAGAAGACCATGTAACGGGCAAGCGCTTTTTTAAATTTAACAAAGGCCCGTTGTTTGCGAATATTATTTTGGCTGATGAAATAAACCGCACACCGCCAAAAACACAAAGCGCGTTGCTGGAGGCTATGCAGGAGTTTGAAGTTACTTATGGCGGCCAAACCTACCCGCTTGACAGGCCGTTCTTCATTCTCGCCACACAAAACCCTATTGAACAGGCCGGTACCTACCCATTGCCCGAAGCGCAACTCGACAGGTTTTTATTGTATATAAAAATTGGTTACCCAACTGATAAGGAAGAAATACAGGTACTTACCTCTACCACGGGCAGCAAAAAGGCAACGGTTGAGCCTGTATTGGCCGCAGATGAGATAATACAAATGCAAAAGCTGGTGCGCGAGGTTAGTATTAGCGAAGATTTGATAACTTACGTGAGTAACCTTATTCGTGCTACGCGGCCAGATACCACAACCGTTAATTATGTAAAGGATTGGGTTCGCTGGGGCGCCGGGCCGCGTGCAGGGCAAAGCCTTATATTAACGGCCAAGGCAAGGGCGCTGTTTAAAGGAAGGTATGCCGTGTTGATGGAAGATCTTCACGCTATGGCCTACCCCGTTTTACGCCACCGGGTGTTGATGAATTTTAAAGCTGATGCGGAAAATATTATCGCCGATAACGTTACTGCCGAGCTGTTGAAAAATATACAGCGGCCAAAAACAGTTATACAATAAATGCCTGTAATATGAAAAAAATGCTCTCCTTCATCATTTTTATCATTGTCGCTGCACATGCTGTTGCATCTGTTGACTCAACAGATATGTGGCAGCCTATCATCCCTAATAGGATACAGGAAAAATATACACCTGCAGGCCTGGAAGAATTCAGCGGGTTGCTTAACGACCATGTATATATAAACCTCGATAAGCGCTTATTAAAAATTGATTCAGGCATATTGCTTTCCGGCTTTGTGCACAGGCCCGGCTCTCAAACATGGATTGGGGAGCATGTAGGCAAGTTTTTGTTTTCAGCATCAAGAACGTATGCTTATACACACGATGCCAGGCTAAAAGCGCTGATGGATGATATGGTTCGCAAGTATATAGCCACGCAAATGCCTGATGGCTATATTGGTACCTACCTGTTAAAAGACCGCTGGACAGAGTGGGATGTGTGGGCGCATAAATACGCAATTATTGGGCTGCTAAATTATTATTCCATCACCGGCAACAAGGCCGCACTTGAAACAGCTAAGAGGGCTGCAGACCTAATTTGCCGCACATTTGGTAACGGCTCCGGCCAGTTGGATTTAAATACACATGGCGAGCATGTTGGCCTTGCGCCAGGCAGCATATTAGAGCCGATGGTTGATCTGTACCGCTACACCGGCGATAAAAAGTACCTGGCTTTTTGTCAATACATATTAAGCAATTGGGAGACTGCGACAGGCCCAAAACTATTTACCGCGCTGCAGCAATTTGGTGATGTTACAAAAGTGGGCGATGCAAAAGCTTATGAGATGCTTAGCTGTTTTGTTGGTATTTTAAAATACTACAAACTAACCGGTGATGAAAAATATTTTAAGATACTGGAAACTGCCTGGCAGGATATTGTAAGCAAACGCCTGTACATAACTGGCACAGCCAGTGTGGGCGAGATTTTTACGCCAGACCACCAACTGCCGGCGGGCAATGATGTGCATATGGGCGAAGGTTGCGTTACAGTTACCTGGATACAGTTTAACGAGCAGATGCTTAAGATAACCGGGGAAATGAAATACGCTGAAGAAATTGAGAAGGCGGTATATAACCACCTGTTTGCCGCCGAGAACCCTGAAACAGGCTGCGTTAGTTATTACACTGCTTTACAGGGTGCAAAACCTTATCGTTGCGACCAGGGTTTTTCATGCTGCCTATCAAGCGTACCAAGGGGTATATCGCTTATACCGGGCGTTATTTGGGGCAAGGTTAATAAGCAGTTTACCGTGCTGATGTATGAGCCTGGTTTTGTAAAAGAAAATATTACCACTGATGATGGCGCTAACATAACGATGCAGCTTACAGCCTCATCCAGCTTTCCAAAAGAAGGTGAGGTGGTGTACACGGTAAAGCCTTCTCAGTCAAAAAAATTCACCCTTAATTTTCGCATTCCTTCATGGGCGGTTAATTACAGGCTTACCATAAATGGAACAAGCCAAAATATTACCGGTAATGATGAAGTAAGTATTAACCGCGTATGGCAGGCCGATGATAAAGTGGATGTGCAGTTTGATATGCCTTTGCAAATTATAAAAGGCGACCCTACTTATAAAGGTTTTGTTGCTTTTAAACGCGGCCCGCAGGTATTGGCTGTTGATTCGTTGCTAAATGTTGGGCGCAGCATAAATGTGTCCGCCAATTTTACCGATGCCCGTAAGTTAACGGTTGAAGACGTTGCCATTAACCTGCCCCGCTATTGGGTGGGCAGGCAAGCGTATTCAGTTAGCAGGGAAGATATTAAAAAGAAGGAAGTGCTGGTTCTGGTGCCGTTTGCAGATGCAGGTCAGCAGGCATCACCGTTGCAGGTTTGGGTACCGGTGGAAGGCGGTGCAGTGGCGCATGCGGAGAATTGAGGTGTTAGAAGATAGTAGTTGATTGGTTGATTAGAAGGATAAGTATGCAGTCGCAATTTGCGACCGGATGGCTGGAATTAAATGAAAATCAACAAATTAGAGTTATGCAGTCACAAATTGTGACTGCATATTACAAGATGTCATCACAGTTTGTGACGACATAATAGAAGGCAAGATAGTGTTCAACGTAAAGCTTTGTGATACAAAAAGGTGAAACTTTGAGGTCGCAAAATGCGACCTCAATAAGTAAATATTTAAAATTGATGGGCGAAGTGGAGATGCGATCACATAAAATGAATTCAAGTGTTGTTCGAAAAGAGAAGCCATTAAAAATTGGCATATATAGATATTGTCTCGCTTCGTTCATCGTAACACCTTCCCCTATGGGGGGAAGGCCGGGAAGGGGGCCGATTCTCTTATGAGCCGTTTACTCGACCCCAAAATATTAATGACCATTAAAAACCTGCAGTTGGCGGCCAAAACCACTATTGACGGGTTTATGCAGGGCATTAATAAAAGCAAGGTTAAGGGGCCAGGGCTTGAATTTAGCCAGTACCGCAGTTACCAGCCGGGGGACGACCTGCGCTGGCTTGACTGGAAAATGTATGCCCGCAGCGACAGGTATTATATACGCGAATCGGAGATTGAAACAAGTATATCTGTACGGTTTGTAATTGATGCAAGCGCATCTATGAACCACGCTGACAACGGCATAACAAAAATTGAATATGCTAAATACCTGGCGGCCTCGCTCACCTATCTTGCCAACCAGCAGAACGATTCAGTGGGGTTGTATGTGTTGCAGAATAACCAGCTATTTGTGCTGCCTTCAAAAAAAGATCATCAGCATTTTTCGCGGTTGTATTTCCAGTTGGAAAATATTCAGCCGGGCGGCAGGTTTACTGAACCTGTGCAGTACAAAGACATTTTTGCAGGTTCAACAAAAAAGGAATTATTGATTTTTATAACAGACCTGTACCAGGAAAATGGCGAGATATTTAAACTGCTGGATGAACTGAGCGCGCAAAAACATGAAATGATCGTTTTTCACATACTGGCACAGAACGAAATGGAATTGGATTATAAAGGTTTTACATCGCTGGAAGACCTGGAAACCGGCGAGGTAATTAATATCGATTCTGGCAGGTATGCAACGGCATACAAACAAAACTTGCAGCAATATTTATCATCCATAAGGCAGCAATTGCTTAACAGGAACATTTTTTACAGGCTGATAAATATGCAGCAGCCTTTAGACCAGGCATTAAAAGATTTTCTTAACCAGCGTAATAAATTAAAAGCGTAAACATTGTTTTATTTTTTGCAACCTGTGTATTTGTTCGCGGCCACCGCAGTGCTCATTCCCATCATCCTTCACTTGTGGAATGTGCAGCAGGGAAAAATATTAAAAGTGGGCAGCGTTGCACTGTTAACAAAAGATGCCGTAAAAACTACAAGCAGCATAAAACTGCACGACCTGTTGCTGCTGTTACTGCGTTGCCTGCTAATTATGCTGCTTGCGCTGCTCCTCTCCCAGCCTCGCTGGAGGGCTGACAATACCGCAGGCAAAGGCTGGGTATTGATGGATAAGAATGATGTACAAAACACCTACAATCATTTTAAACCACAGGTTGATTCACTGCTTGCCGCCGGTTTTGAATTTCATTATTTTAATACGGGTTTTGAAAAGAAAGACCTTTCTGCTGCGTTAAGTGAAAAGCCGGATTCAACCATAACTGCCGTTGACTATTGGGCAGATATTGTGCGACTAAATAGGGGCACTAATGCTTCTACTCCATTATTCATTTTTACAAACAGTTATCTCACCCATTTTAATAGTAACCGTGCTGGGGTAACAGCAAATATGCATTGGTTTACTTACATACCGGCTGATACTTCTACATACACTGCGGGTGCTTATGAAACCAGCACAGACAGCCTGCATATTACAACTGCAGCCAGCACCGCCATCGGCACTTATAACACTTATAATGATATAGCTAAAACAACTCAACAAAATATAACTATTCCAATTGATACAAACACTCTGCACGTTGCCGTTTATGCAAAGGATAATATAACAGATGCTGGCTATATAAAGGCCGCCATTGATGCTGTGCAGCAGTTTAGCAAAAGAAAAATAGTTACTTCTGTTTTAAATAATGTAAGTGGTTTACCTGCAAATATTGATTGGTTATTTTGGCTTTCAAGCCAGCCAATACCTGCCGGTGTACAGGCAAAAAATATTTTCATGTATCAAACAGGCCAGGTTGAAAATATACAATCCGCCATATTAGCAGGCCCCAACCAATCAGCAACAGGCGCACAAGCTGCGCTGTATAAACATATACGCTCAACCAATAATCTTAACACAGGCGTGCAAACCATTTGGGCGGATGGCTATGGCAATCCTCTGCTTGCAAAGCAATCCGGCACTGCAAATATTTACAGTTTTTACAGCCATTTTGATGCATCATGGAACGATTTGGTGTGGAACAACCAGTTTCCGCAAATGATATATTCGTTGCTATATCCGGGTGGTGGATCCGGCACCATCAATCAAAAAGATAAACGCGTTATTGATAGCAGGCAGTTGCAGCCATACAAGTTGAAAGAAAACAGCGGGGCTTTATCACAACTAAACAATTCAACTGATATATCACCTGCATTTTGGCTCGCGGCATGTATAATTTTTCTTATTGAGAGGCTGGTATCATTAAAAGCAAAAAAGGAGCGGGTGTATGCGTGAGGTAAGCGGCATCAATATTATTCAGACATTAAGAAAAAAATGGATTACCAATTCAGTCATAGCAATCGTCTTTATTAGTGCGGGTTGTGCTTTTGTTGCAGGTATTTTATTATACAAGCTTTTCGCTCTCCCCCCCTGGTTTATTATTCCTTCGTTTATTGGTTTGTGCGCCGCCCTGCTGTTTGCAAAACGCCCCTGGCAAATTACAAACACAGTTGTCACAAGTTTTTTAAATACTAATTATAGTGAACTGGAAGAAAGCTGCGGGCTGTTATTAAAACCCGTGAACGAACTAAACTTGCTGGAAACATTACAGGCTGAAAGAACATTTGCTGCATTACTGCAAATAACCTCACCAAAACAACTTACAAGGCCATTACGCACTTCATCAATAACGTTGTTGCTGCTCTGTGCCGTTGGTGCGGGGCTGGCAGTGGTGCCCGTGCATTTCAATCATTCATCAAACAACAATAACAAATCAGTTACAAACAACACCCCAACAGAAAAAATACCGCAGGGCATACAATCGGTAAAAGTTACTATTGTGCCGCCGGCATATACAAAGCATACACAAAGGGAACAAAACCAATTTAATTTAAAAGTGGAAGAAGGCTCAATTGTTGCCTGGGAGGTTGAACCCGGTGGCGGCCAAAAAAATATCCGCCTATTGTTTAACGATTCAACTACGCAGCAATTGCATTATACCAATAACCAAAGCAAAGCATGCCGCGCTGTTAAAACAATCACCAGCAGTGGTTTTTACCAGGTGATGGTTGATGGTAAGCTGTCAGAATTCTACCGCATAGAAATGATAAAAGACCAGCCACCGGTTATCACCATCACTTCACCAAAGCCAAACATAACCATTGAGTATGGCGAACCGCAGCGTATAAATATTAATGCTGTGGTGGCGGATGATTATGGTGTTAAAGCTGCATCCGTTGTAGCAACTATTGCAAGCGGCAGCGGAGAGGCTGTAAAATTTAAAGAACAAAACATAACATTCGCCACCAGTTTTAACAGGCAGTTAGAGCAATACCAGTTGCAAAAAATGGTTGACCTTGCTGCGCTGGGCATGCAGCCTGCCGATGAATTATATTTTTATATAAAAGCTACTGACAATAACAACCAGGAAAAGCGCAGCGACATGTACATTGTTACGCTGGCAGATACAGCGCAATTGATGGAAAGCGATGTGTTGCTGGGCAATGTAAAACTAAAGCCAGAGTTTTTCAGGAGCGAACGGCAGATAATAATTGAGACAGAACAACTGCTGAAAGATAAAGACACGCTGCGTGTTGAGGATTTTAAAAACCGCAGTAATAATTTGGGTATTGATCAAAAACTGCTGCGCCTGCGTTATGGGAAATTTTTGGGTGAAGAAAATGAGAGTAATGAAGGTGGTGATGTTGAAGCCGGTGACCTAAACGACCCAAAAA
Organism: Bacteroidota bacterium; assembly: GCA_013285915.1. Lineage (GTDB taxonomy): Bacteria > Bacteroidota > Bacteroidia > Chitinophagales > Chitinophagaceae > JABDFW01. The sequence goes on along the minus strand of JABDGS010000001.1, from coordinate 33,011 downwards.
ACTTTGGCAAGGCCAGTGCAATACTGGATGCATTTTCAGATAAGCATGATAACGCTGAAGATGCCACATTTTTTACCGACGACATAAAGCAACAGCTAAAGGCAACGCTGACAGAGATGTGGGGGGCCGAAATGCGGCTGCGTACCTTTAAACCGCAGGATGCATTGCCTTATGAATATAAAGCACTGCGCCTGCTAAAAGACCTGCAGCAAAAATCGCGGGTGTATGTTGCAAAAACCACATCTAAAACAACACCTTTAAAACCGGAGAAACGCTTAACCGGAGACCTTAGTAAAATAATTGAGCCGCAAACACAAACCACTATTCCGCAAGTTACTGGTGTCAACCAAACGGTGGCAGCATCATTATCTGCGCTGGAAGAATTAAAAGTTACACCGCACATAACCGTTAATGATATGCAGGTTTTGCAACAGGCTTTACAAGTTGTTAGCAACAAAGCTGCTGCTGAGCCTGCGGTGTACTTACAGGGGTTGCAATCGCTCAAAAAGATTTTAGAGACCTTGCAAGGTGGCGGAAAAGCCTCCCTTACAGATATACAAACAGCAGAAAGTGCGTTGCAGAAAATAATAGCTGCTCCGGGACAGCTTCCACAAAAAACGGTTGCCCAACCATATAACCAGTTACAGCAACAATATTTTAAAAACCTGCAAAAAGCAAATAATTAATGGCCGGTTGGGACTATATAGTAATTGTTGCGGGTGCGCTGTTGCTGCTTATTACCTGTTATAAAGAACACAAAAGGCGCAATAAAAAAAACCTGTTGCTTCGTTTAACAGCCACTGTTTTAGCAACTGCCGGTGTAACGTTGCTGGGTCTTAACATCAATTATAAGCAAACAGTTGCTGCCGAAAACTCTGTTATTATTATAACAGCCGGTTACAACAAAGACAGTGTACAGTTTTTTAAAGACGCAGCAAACAAAAATTTACCAGCCTATACCTTTGAAGATTTTATCGCATCCGGCAAAACCAACTACAAAAGCGTGCATGTTTTTGGTTATGGTTTATCGGCAGATGAACTGCAGCAGTTGCACAACATACCCGTAATATTCCATCCCCAAACTATTGGTACCGGCATCACATCCATACATTGGCAGCAAGCCCTGCATACGGGTGAAAAATTACGGGTACAAGGTAGCTTTAACAACACAGCAAACACACCTGTGAAGATTATTTTAAACGGATTGAACACAATGCTTGATTCTGTAACCATTGGGCCAAATAAACAGCAGCCATTTCAATTAAGCGCAGTGCCTAAGCAGTCGGGCAAGGCAGTGTACAATATAACCGCAGTGGCTGGCGATAAAGTGATAGAAGATGAATTGCTGCCAGTTGAAGTTACTGCCGCTGATTCCCTGAAGGTATTGATATTAGCGGCCTCACCTGATTTTGAAGATAACTTTTTAAAGAACTGGCTGTCACAAAACAGCTACCAGGTAGTAGTAAGAAATACAACCAGCAAAGACAAATACGATAGATCATTTTTAAACACAGCAACAACCAATATTGATAAAATTACAGGGCCAACACTTGCATCTTTTGATGTATTGATAACCGATGCAGCAGCCTTTGCCGCCTTAAGTAAGGATGAACAAAACAGTATACAAACCAGCATATCAAACGGGCTTGGAATGATAATAAAAGCTGATACTACGCTACCCTCATCGTCATTTTATGCGCAAACGTTCCCGGTATATTCGCAGCCGCATAAGGTATCACAAAATGTTATGCTGCAGTTAACCGGCGCAGGTGCATTGCACGGTGTTACGGCTGAGCAGTTATTATACATTCGTCCGCAGCCGGGCACACAGGCATTAACAACAGATTCATCTGCGCAGGTGCTGGTTAACAGCGCTGTATATGGTTCGGGTAAAATAGCCGTTACCACCTATAACAACACGTATAGCTGGATGCTTACCGGCAACAAAGATGATTACTATACTTATTGGAGTACGCTGCTAAATAAAGTGGCTAAAGGCAGGCAACAAACGGATATTAATTTCACTCCTGCCGTGCCTGTGGTAAACCAGCCGTTACACCTTACGTTTGCGGCAAATAATAATCCGCAGCCGGTTATCGGCGAAAGCCCTGTGTACCTGCAGCAAGGCGTGCAGCTTCCGTTTGAATGGAGCGGCACATACTGGCCTGTACAAACGGGATGGCAAACCATTAAAATGCAAAACGATTCTGCAAATTTTTATGTGTATAGTGCCGATGATTGGAAAATAGCAACCGCCGTTTCAAAAACAAACGCCACGCAGCAGTATGTACAGCAACAGCAATTTTCATCACCTGTTGATGTGCTGCAAGCAACTGAAGACGTACCCGTGAATAAGGTGTATTTCTTTATACTGCTTTTAGTTTGCTGCACCTATTTATGGGTGGAGAGGAAGTTTAATGGATAGGCGCCTTGCAAATTGTCATCTGCAACCCCCTTGCCCCGCGCCTTTAGGCCGGGGAACAGAAATGCAACAGGTTAATCCGGCTTTAGCCAAATTGTTGGATGTGGCTGAAGCCAGAAATTTCTTGTGACTTTCTTATCCCCGCCCTAAAGGGCAGGGCAGCATTCTGTCCCACAGCCCAAATGTGCGACGCAACAGCCGATGCCACATGGTACTACGGCCAGTCTCCAAAAAACACTCAATGAATTCGGTAACTTTTTCGGTATAAACATCATTTTTTACGACCAACCCAACATTTTAATGCGCACAAATAGCATTTAGGTTGTATTTTGATGCGGCTTTTAACTACACTAATTACGAAACTGACCTACATGAGAAGAAAAGAATTTCTACAGTTGTCGGCCATGGGTTTTGGTGCGCTGATGATGCCCGAGTTTTTGTTCAGCAGGAATATTGACCCGCTGGCAGCTATTAACGACGGCATGGATGCAGCTACCAAAAAACAAATAGCTGATGTTGCGCTTAACACCGCTAAAACTAAGGGTGCCAGCTATGCCGATGTACGCATTGGGCGCTACCTTAACCAGTTTATTACCACGCGTGAAAAAAAGGTGCAGAACGTTGCCAATACCGAAAGTTTTGGTGTGGGCGTTCGGGTTATAGTAAATGGCTGCTGGGGCTTTGCCGCGTCACCAAAGGTTACCAAAGATGAAGTGGGCAAAATTGCTGAGAGGGCTGTGGCTGTTGCCAAAGCAAATGCACGCATAAAACCAAACGTGGTGCAGTTGGTGCCGCAAAAAGGCTATGGCGAAGTAAGCTGGAAAACGCCTATTGAAAAAAATCCGTTTGAGGTACCGGTTAAAGAAAAAGTTGATCTGCTGCTGAATGTTAACGGCATTGCACTGGCAGGTGGTGTAAACTTTGTAAACTCGGCCATACTTGCGGTGAATGAGCAAAAATATTTTGCTTCTACTGATGGTTCTTATATCGACCAGGATATTCATCGTGTATACCCCTTTTTCAATGTAACAAAAACAGATAAAACAACCGGTAAGTTTGAAACGCGCAGGTCGCTCAGCTCGCCGGTAGGTATGGGTTTCGAGTACCTTACCTGCGGCCCGGAGAATAAAGTGCAAGGTATAGTAACACGGTATAAAGACCGCTACGATATGCTGGAGGATATGAAGAACGCTGCCAACGATGTAACGCAAAAACTATCAGCAAAAACAGTGGAGCCGGGCAAGTACGATCTTGTGCTGGATCCATCGCACCTGTGGCTTACCATACATGAAAGTGTTGCACACCCGACTGAGCTTGACCGCGTATTGGGCTATGAAGCAAACTTTGCGGGCACCAGCTTCTTATCGCTGGAAAAGCTGCACAGCAAAAATTTTCAGTTTGGCAGCAAGCAGGTAAACATTGTTGCTGATAAATTACAAAAAGGCAGTCTTGGTGCGGTAGGTTATGATGACGAAGGTGTTGCCACCAAGCAATGGGATTTAATTAAAGAAGGTGTGCTGGTAAACTTCCAGGCCATACGCGACCAGGCGCATATTTTGGGTTTGAAGGAATCGCAGGGTTGCTGTTACGCGCAAAGCTGGTCTGATGTACAGTTTCAGCGCATGCCCAATGTGTCGCTGCAGCCGGGCAAGGACAATAAGAGTGTAGATGACATTATAAAAGATGTGCAAAAAGGTATTTATATTATCGGCGATGGCAGCTTTAGTATTGATCAGCAGCGTTACAACTTTCAGTTTGGCGGCCAAACATTTTACGAAATTAAAGATGGTAAAATTGTTGGCATGCTTAAAGATGTTGCTTACCAGGCCAACACTCAGGAGTTTTGGAATAGCTGCGTAGCCGTTGCGGGTAAAGACGATTACCGCCTTGGTGGCGCCTTTAACGATGGTAAGGGCCAGCCCGCACAAAGCAACGCTGTTAGCCATGGCGCATCAACTGCAAGGTTTAACGGGGTGAATGTGATAAACACAGCAAGGAAGATATAGTAACCCCTGCCCCTAAAGGGGTGAATAAGCTTTATATGCTTCACATTGAGAAGAAATAAATTTTTTAACCACAAATAAAAACCACATGCAAAAACTACATAAAACACAATGGTAATTAACTATGTGTTTCTATGTTTTCTATGTGCCTATGTGGTGAAAAAATTATGGCATTATTTACAAAAGACGAAGCACAGGCCTTGTTAAAAAAAGCCCTCAGCTTTTCAAAAGCAGATGAATGCGAAGTTAGCCTTAACGGCAGCGAAGGCGGTAATATACGTTATGCAAAAAACGCTATAAGTACAGCGGGTGATATAACCACATTAAGCCTTGCAGTTAGCTCAACCTTTGGTAAAAAAACAGGTACAGCAACCATTAACGAGTTTGATGATGCAAGCCTGCAAAAAGTGGTGCAGCGCAGTGAGGAGCTTGCACAGCTTGCCCCTGAAAACCCTGAGCACATGCCCTTGCTGGGCCCGCAGGAGTTTAAAGAGTCAATAACGTATGCGCCTTCAACTGCAGCGATGACGCCTGACAGTCGTGCTGATGCTGTGGCTAAAAGTCTTAAAGTTTCCGAAGATGCAAAACTTGAAGCCGCAGGTTATATTGAAAACAGTGCCAACGCTGTAGCTATAATGAACAGCAAGGGCCTGTTTTGTTATAACCGCGATACAGATGTAATATTCAGCGTTACCATGCGTAATGCAGAAGGTACCGCCAGTGGCTATGCGGCGCGTGGCTTTAATGATGTAAACAAGCTTGATACTTTAACAGCTACAAAAATTGCAGCCACAAAGGCCAATGGGTCATTAGGTGCAAGGGCAATTGAGCCGGGCAAATACACTGTGATACTGGAGCCTGTTGCTGCCACTTATATGCTGGAGAATATGTTCCGCGGTTTTGATGCACGCAGTGCAGATGAGGGCCGCAGCTTTATGAGCAAACCCGGTGGCGGTAACCGTTTGGGAGATCAACTGATGGATGAAAAAGTAACCATTTATTCTGACCCGTTTAACCCCGACCTGCCTTCTGCCACATGGAGCAGGGAAGGTTTTCCGCAGGGGCGCATTAATTGGGTAGAAAAAGGTGTTGTAAAAAATCTTGCTTATTCAAGGTACTGGGCACAGCAAAAAAATGTGCAGCCTGTGCCCTTCCCAAACAACTATATCATGGAAGGCGGCACAGCCAGCCTGGAGGATATGATCAAAAGCACCGAAAGGGGCATACTTGTTTCAAGGCTGTGGTATATACGCCTTGTTGACGCGCAAACATTGCTGTTAACAGGCCTTACCCGCGACGGGACCTTTTTTATTGATAATGGTGAAATAAAATTCCCCGTAAAAAATTTCAGGTTTAATGAAAGCCCGGTAATTATGCTGAATAACGTGGAAGAGCTGGGTAAAGTTGAGCGCAGCATAAGCGTTGAATCGTACCGCAGCTATTTGGTACCACCGATGAAGATTCGCGATTTTACATTTACAAGTTTAAGCGACGCAGTGTAGAATTCAGGTCACAGAGTTTCGCAGAGTTTTGCACGGAGTTTGTTTGTGAAAATTAAACCTTGAAGGTTTTGAAAACCTTCAAGGTTTTTTATTTCAGGCTCCGATATCACCCCTTCGGGGTTTAATGAATTTTCTGTTCTAATAGCTACAATAATTTCAACCCTTCGGGTTTGCATAAAGAAGCCTTTATTCTGTAACTGGAATTATTTTTTAGTATCTGCTATTAAATTCTCCAGGAGTAATTGCTGCAAAATAAATCCCGAAGGGATGACATTATTGTAAAAAGTAAAACAAGCTGCTTAAAACCCCGAAGGGGTGATATTATTGCGGAAAGTATCGGCCTCTCATTTTTTTCCGTCACTTCCTGTCCATCAACACCACAAATGCTGCCGCAACTAGATAAACCTTCAAGGTTTTATACCAGGCGCCTTCTTATAAAAAATCGGCCCCGCCATATAAAAATTATCTATAAAATGTTTTATTGTTTAATCCTCCCGGCTTATCTTTATCACAAATGAAAGCTGCCTTTTAAACAAAAGCCCGCAGCCTGCCATTTTCCGTAAAAAAACGCAAACCAAAAACCAAGCTAATTGCGCAGCCCCCTGCTGCCACCGCTAAAAAAAACCATAGGTATGAAAAAAACAATTGCTATGCTGCTGTTGGCAGTGTTTACATGTATTATGTATGCTGCACAAGCCCAAAGCCCTAACGGCATTACTTACCAGGCCATAGCGCGTAACAGCGGCGGCAACCTGCTGCAAAATACCACGGTAGCCCTGCGTTTTAGCATACACAGCGGCACTGCCAGCGGCGCCATAGTGTACCAGGAAACACAGAGCGCTACTACCAATAACCTTGGCCTGTTTTTGGTAAACATTGGGCAGGGCACGCCTGTAACCGGCGCCTTTAATAGTATTGACTGGGGCGGGGCCGCTAAATTTACCGAGGTGGAAATAGACCCAGCTGGCGGCACAAGCTATACCAGCATTGGCACTACCCAAATGCTTAGCGTGCCTTACGCCCTGCATGCCACCAAAGCAGATACCGCGGCCAATGTAAAAATTACGCCGGGCGCTGCCAGCGGCAACCTGCTGCAAAGCGATGCCAATGGCAATGCAAGCTGGGCAACCCCCTCAAGCTTAAGCATTGGGGGCTGGAACGTGGACGCCAACGGGGACATGTTTAACACAAATACAGGCGATATATATTTAAATCACAACTTGAATGCGTCCAACATCTCCGCAACCGCTGTCACAGCTGAGAATTTGACAATTAACAAGGGTTTGCGTTATACCTTTGTGGACGTAGATTTGACCTTTGATTACACGATTAACAGCCCCCTGGTGTCTGGCTCCAGGATTGTATATTCTATTACCACCAACGGGGGCGGTACTATCCATTTTCCGGCGAGCGGCGTCGGCGTCGGCCAGGTATTTATTTTTGTAAACCGCACCGCCAACCCATGTGCTATTGACGCTTATAGAAATTTTTTCAACACAACATCCACCAGCATACCAGCAAATTCAGGCGTGCAAATAATGAGAGAAGGTTCATTTTGGGTACAAATACTGTAGAAGGCAGATGGCCGAAGTTTAAAGTTTTTAATGACAGGTGGCGGATGACAGCGATTGAAGCGGGTGTATTAGTATTTGGTATATAAACAGGTATTTACTATGAAAAAATTATTGATAGCAATATTATTGGCAGGCCCCTTTGCAGCAGCGCTGGGGCAAACGCTTAGCCCAGCCGCAACCGTTACGGCCGGCGGCTATGCCAGCACCGATGATTTTAGCCTTAGCTGGGCGATGGGCGGCGCATTTGCCACCACCATAACAGCCGGTGGCAACCAGCTTACCCAGGGCATACTGCAGCCAGAAATTGAAATAAACACCTTTAACCCAAACCCCGGCATGCAAAGCGGGGATGCGGTAACCATAGTATTTATGCCGTTTAGTTTTATTGATAACAGCGTTACCTTTACCGCGCAGTTAAGCGATGCCACGGGCAGCTTTGCAAGTGCCGTAAATATTGGCACTGTTACAGGCACTGCAACAGGCATAATTAACGCCACTATACCGCCCAGCACGCCGGCCGGCGCCCACTACCACATAAGAGTTGTAAGCAATATACCGGCCTACAACGGCGGCCCCAATAGCAACGATATTGCCATAACTGTATTATACATTTGGAATGGCGCCATAAGCACAAATTGGAACACTGCCGGCAACTGGAGCGCTAACGCAGTGCCCGGTGCCAGCGATAATGTAAAGATACCCGCCACAGGTGTAACACACGAGCCCTTGCTTAGCGCCAGCGCCGCCGCGCAGGATGTTACCATTGAGGCGGGGCGTACCCTAAGCTTTGACAGTACAGGTGCCCTTAGCATAACAGGCATGCTAACCAACTTTGGCGCCTTTGACGCCAGCAAAGGGGCTGTGGCTTTTACAGGCACAGCGCCACAAGATATAATAGGCGCCCTTAGCGTTAACAATTTAACCTTAAACAATGCACAGGGCCTATCGCTTAACAGCGGCCTGGTAAAAGTATTTGGCACGTATAACCCCATTGCCGGCACGCTAAGCAGCGATGGCAACCTGGTGCTGGCGTCAAACGCGCATGGCACAGCGGCAGTAACCAATGCAGGCGCTAATACCAACTATGTAACCGGCAATGTTACTGTGCAGCGGTATATACCTGCACACCGCGCATGGCGCATGCTTACAGCCCCTTTAAGCAACACAGGCAGCATATACAGCAACTGGCAAAACAATGGCACGGCAGACGGGCTTACAGGCGCCGAGATATTCCGCCCGGCCGGCGGCAATGGGTTTGATGCTGCCGGCGTAGCCGCTTCTATAAAATCTTATAACAGCGCAACCGATACCTGGAATGAGCTGGCCAATACCAATGCCACCAACCTTGGCAGCAGCGGGGCCAGTGCGGCCAATAATCCATTTGCGGTATTTATTACCGGGCCTTATGGCGCTGCAGGCACTATAGCGCACGGCTCGCAGGCAACAACGCTTAGCGCAACAGGCTTGCTGCAAACCGGCACACAAACCTTTAATTACAATGTGGGCACAGGCCAATACATACTTGCAGGCAACCCTTATGCATCGCCCATAGATTTTACCGGCATAGGTGCAACAGGTGCAGCCACCGGCGGCATAAACAATACGCTATGGGTGTGGGATGCAGCCAGGGGCGGCACCACCCTGGGCGGGTATGTACAGTTTAGCTACGACCCTTCAGCCAATGGTGGACTGGGCGGTTACGACCAGGATATAGATGTCAGTCAAACAAAACAAACCACTGTTATACAAAGCGGGCAGGCATTTTTTGTACAGGCGGCAGCAAACAGCCAAACAATAACCATTAATGAAAGCGACAAGGCCGATGTAAGCCATAATACCAATCAGGTATTTTTTGCCCCCACAGGCAATAACACCGCCCGGCAGTTAAGGGTAAGCTTAAGCCGCAGCATAAACGGCCAAATGACAGGCGTGGATGGTATATTGATGAAGTTTGGAGATACATACAAAAAGGCCTTAACGGATGATGGGGCGAAGCTGTTTAATTATGATGAGAACCTTAGCATAAGGGTAAATACCAGCTACCTCGGCATAGAGAGGATGCCTCTGCCCGAAGATAAAGACAGCATTTATTTGGATGTATATGCCATGAAGGCAAAAGCAAGCTACCAGTTTACTTTTAACCCTCAAAACATTGAGGCAGGCAAGCTGCAGGCATGGCTGTATGATACATACCAAAAAACATTTACGCCTGTAAGCTTAACGCAGCCAACCGGTATAAGCTTTGCTACAACGGAAGACAAAGCCAGCAACGCCGAAGGCAGGTTTGTAGTGGTGTTTGACAAACAGGGCGCATTGGCCAGCGTGGTAACCAGCGTAAAAGCATGGCAGCAGGGCGGCGATGTGCAGGTGCAGTGGCAAACAGCCACAGAGTTGGGTATACAGCAATATGTAGTTGAAAAGGCTGCAGACGGGCAAACATTCAGTCAAATGGGCAACAGCATTAAGCCGCGCAACACCAACAAAACAGAAACATACCAACTGGCAGATAACAGCCCCGCCGTTGGCGATAACTACTACCGTATAAAATTGGTTGATAATAATGGCGTAATAAGCTATAGCAACGCAGTGCTGGTTAAGCTAACCAATGGCAAGGCTGGTATAAGCCTGTACCCCAACCCTGTACTAAGGGGCAGGCAAATGCAGGTACTGCTAAACAATCTTGAAGCCGGCAAGTACACGCTTGTGTTATATACTGCAGATGGTAAGCAGGTAATGCAAAAAGCTACGCAGCTTGATGGCCGCGCCGCAATAACCCAAACATTAAGCCTTCCGCAAGCGCTTGCAGCAGGCAGCTACAGGCTCGTGGTAATGGATGAGAAAGGGAATGAATGGAAGCAGCAGGTGGTGTTGGAGTAGATGGCTGGACGAGGAGTTGATGGATGACGATTGATTGGCAGTTTGAGCTTATAATTTGTGGGTTAGAAAGAGAGTTGATGGGAGCGGATGGATTGCGCATAAACCTTGAAGGTCTTTCAGAGGCCTTCAAGGTTTTTTTATTTCAAGCTTCAATATCACCCCTTCGGGGTTTAATTAATTTTCTGTTTTAATACCTACAATAGTATCAACCCTTCAAGTTTGCATAAAGAAGCCTTTATTCTGTAATTGGAATTATGTTTTAGTATCTGCTATTAAATTCTCCAGGAGTAATTGCTGCAAAATAAATCCCGAAGGGATGACATTATTGTAAAAAGTAAAACGAGCTGCTTAAAACCCCGAAGGGGTGATATTATTGCGAAAAGTATCATCCTCCCATTTTTTCAGTCACTTCCTCTTCATCAACACTACAAACACTGCAACGACTAACACAATCTCTACTATCCACAACAACACATTGTTTTTACGGATAAACAATTTTGTTATCAGGCCAATAACCGCTGTAATGGCTAGCAATGGCAGTCCTGCAACCACACCAAGCATGTGCCAGCCACCCTGGGCGCTATCTGCCAGCAATCCTAATCCAAGAATGACAATAACAATAATGCATGGTGAAAGAATATAGAAGATGTTGTTTTTCATACTGCAAATGTAAACCCCTAATAAAACGACCATTTACAAATAACTTATCACTTATTGGCGCTGCTTCTGTCAATATAATCTATCACCCGCTCTTCTTCCCAAACAACATTCGTCGGACCATTTTCAATTTTAAGAAAATAGCCGGGAATATCAATAGCAGTTTCCAAATGCCATTTGCCATGTCCAGCTACCTTACCATTTGAAAATATTTCATATGTATACCCATCGTATAATCTTACAAAACAACTGTCACATTTTTTCCTATCCAGTATATTCAGTTTATAGTCGCCTAAGAATTTTTGCGATGCCTTATATTCTTCTTTGTTCATTTTCACATAAGTGTAAACGGCTAAAAATGAAAGAAGTAAAAAAAACAGCGCTGCAGGGATAGACCATTTTAAGGCACGCCTGTTTATAATTGCAAAAATCAGCAATAATAAAGTGAATATAACATAAGCAATTTCAATGAAGATTTGTATTGCGAGCGCAGGCCCTGCCATTTTATAATTCTTTTAAAAGTTGTTCAACCTCAAATATCATTAAATTAGCACCTGAATTACTTATCCACCTTATTTTTTCTTTTCATCCCCCACCCCTACTTTCGCACTCCTTTCAAAAAGGGATAAAAGGATCTTTATATGGAATTGATACAGGCAATATCGGCAAAATTAAATATACGCAATGCACAGGTTGAAACCGTGCTGCAGTTACTGGAAGAAGGCGCAACAATACCGTTTATAGCGCGTTACCGTAAAGACAAAACAGGCGCTTTGGATGAAGTGCAGATACAAAATATACAGGATGAAGCAAAAACAGTAAAAGAGTTTACCGAGCGTAAAACCTTTATTGAAAAAACCATTACCGAACAGGGTAAAATGACGGAGGCTTTACAGGCATCGCTGGATAAAGCCACCACCATTGCAGAACTGGAAGATATTTACCTGCCTTACAAACCAAAAAGAAAAACAAAAGCGCAAACAGCAAGAGAAAATGGGCTGGAACCTTTGGCATTGCTGATTTTGGAGCAGAAAAATTTTGATGTACCTGCGGCTGCGGCAACATTTATAAATGATAAAGTGGCCGGCGCAGATGATGCCCTGCAGGGCGCGCGGGATATTATTGCAGAGATGATAAATGAAGATGCAAATGTGCGTGCAAAACTGCGTAAGCTGTTTGAAGATAAAGCCACTTTTCAAAGCAAGGTGCTTGCTGATAAAGAAACAGAAGCTGCGAAATACAAAGACTATTTTGATTTTAGTGAGCCCGTGCATAAAATACCATCGCACAGGATATTGGCAATTCTGCGCGGCTTTTTAGAAGGATTTTTGCGTATAAGCATTGGCCCCGTTGAAGAAGATGCGCTGTACATGATTGAAGGGGTGTATATAACCGGCAGCATGAACGAGGCCGTAGAGCAGGTAAAGAAAGCTGCGAAAGACGCGTACCGCAGGCTGCTGCAGCCAAGCCTTGAAACGGAATTCAGAACAGCACTAAAAGCAAAAGCCGATGAAGAAGCTATTAACGTGTTTGCTGAAAACCTGCGGCAGTTGTTGTTAAGTTCGCCTTTAGGCAGCAAGCGTTTATTGGCTATTGACCCGGGTTATCGTACAGGTTGTAAAGTTGTTTGCCTTGACGAAAAAGGTGAGCTGCTGCATAATGATCTGATTTATGTACACGAAGCCAACCGCAAGTACGACAGCGAGCACAAAATAAAAGAGCTTGTTGCAAAATACAATATTGAAGTATTTGCCATTGGCGATGGTACCGCAGGCCGGGAAACAGAACAATTTATAAAACAGCTTGGCCTGGGGCTGCCGTTGTTTTTGGTGAATGAAGATGGGGCATCCGTATATTCTGCATCAGAAGTTGCGCGGGAAGAGTTTGGTGATTATGATGTTACCGTTCGTGGTGCGGTTAGCATTGGCAGGCGTTTGATGGACCCGCTGGCAGAGCTGGTTAAGATCGATCCCAAGAGCATTGGCGTTGGGCAGTACCAGCATGATGTAAACCAGTTTCGTTTAAAAGAACGGCTTGACCAAACGGTAGTTAGCTGCGTTAACCAGGTGGGCGTTAACCTTAACACAGCATCAAAACATTTGCTTGCTTATGTTAGTGGTATTGGTACCACGCTGGCAGGCAATATTATAAAATACAGGAGCGAGATTGGTAAATTCAGCAGCAGGGACCAATTGCTGAAAGTACCACGCCTGGGTGGCAAAGCTTACGAGCAGTGTGCTGGCTTTTTACGCATACGCAATGCGGATAACCCGCTTGATGCAAGCGCTGTACACCCTGAAGCCTATACCATTGTAGAAAAAATTGCTGCCGATAACCAGGTGGAAGTAAAAGCGCTTATTGGCAACGAAGCGTTGTTAAAAACGGTGCAACCAAAAAAATACGCTACTGAAACCATTGGCGAGTTAACCATACAGGATATTGTAAAAGAATTAAACAAACCAGGCCTTGACCCCCGCAGCGAGCTTGAACAATTTGAGTTTGCCAACATATATAAGATAGAGGATGTAAAGGTGGGCATGGTTGTGCCGGGCAGTGTTACCAATATTACGCGCTTTGGTGCTTTTATTGATATTGGTGTAAAGCAGGATGGCCTTGTGCATGTAAGTGAGATTGCCCACAAATATATTACCGACCCCAACGAGGTTTTAAAACTGAATGATAAAGTGCAGGTAAAGGTGCTTGAAGTTGATACCGCGCGCAAACGCATTGCATTATCAATAAAACAGGCACAGGAACCACCTGCCCGTAATGAACGCCCTAAAATACAGGGACGTAACGAAGGCTTTAAAAATAATAATACTAATAAACCCAAACCCGCAACAGATATCAGCAACATGAACATGAATGATGCGCTGAATTTATTGAAGAAAAAATTTGGTAAATAGTTGATCAGTAAACACCGGTTGCCCAAAGGGCTCCTTCGGAGATTGGTTGAGGAGTAAGAAGCAGTTGAATAGTTGATTGATAAAAGCCAGTTGCCTGAAGTGCTGCTTCGGAGATCAGTTTTTGTAACTTACGGCCTGGAGGTCGATCAATCAATTAACCGGCTCTTACTAATCAACTGGTTCTTACAAATCAACCAATCACCTTCGCCACCTAAACAACACGCCCACATACAAAATACCGCTATTAGCATACAAAGCTGCTATGAGCCATATTGTAAAAGATAATTTGCTGGTGCTAAAGATCTACAGGCACTTTCCATAAAAAAGAATTAGGGTATTTTATGCAAGCAGATTTGTTCCGGGTAATGCTTCCCTTTAAAGCAGTAAGTGTAGAATTGAATTTGCTTTAGCTATTCAAAACGCACGTTTGTTTAACAAGCTATGGCAAAGTCTGTACGTAATGCTTTTACTGTTGCGGTTTTATTGAATTATTATGGCTCGTAGCAGGCTTCATGCAAAATTTACAGCCATTTTAAATTATGGCTGTCTATATATGTTATATTTAATGTTCTGTCCTTTAAAAACTGAATAATGATTGCCAACACTCTGCTTATGCGGCTAACGCGTATTGCGTTTCTGCCTGCTATATTCGTTTGCTTTGCCCTGCTATCAAACGCGCAACCAAAAATTTTAACACTCTACCCTTCCACAGCAAAAACAGGGCAAACTGTTCTTATAACAGGCCAAAATTTTAATAACGTAACTGGTGTTTTTTTTGGTGGGCAGGCCGCAGCCTCATTCAGCGTTTTGTCGCCAACAGCCATTGCAGCGGTGGTGGGCAGTGGCAACAGCGGTAATGTAACCGTTGTTGCAAATGGAGTACATGCTACCCGCGCCGGTTTTTCGTTCAGTTTCCCACCCGGCAATGCACTAAGATTTGGTACATACTCGCAAAATGATAACGCAAATTCCCCGTATGTGGAAATTCCTGATGCGCCAAGTTTAAAGCCAAATGTTGTTACGATAGAGGTTTGGGTTAAGGCAAACCCTTATGCGCAAAACAGCGTACTGGTTGGCAAACCTAATACACGCGGGCCGGCCGGCTCATACCTTGAAGATTATTTCCTGTCGCAGCAGGTTAATTATTCTTCACCTGCCTCAATAAGGTTTTCAGCAACCATGTCAAGAAACGGCAATCAAAAAGTAGCCACAACGCCATACTTCAGCCCCGGTACTGCAAGCCGCTGGTATTTTCTTACGGCCATATTTGCGCAGGATAGTGTTTCAATTTATGTTGATGGAAGGTTATACCAATCTGTTGCAACAGGTTTCACGCTTGATCACAGCAATTATCCCATAACGGTTGGTGGCTATACCGATCATAGGTTAAGCTATTCCGCCGTTACCATGGATGAGTTAAGAATATTTGGTACGAACAGGAAGAGCGATGTTGCTGGCGATATGAATATTAATGCCTTTAATCCCAATACACCGGGCCTTGCCGCATATTATACTTTTGATGAAGGGGCACCTGACGGATCAAACACGGCTTTTACTATCCTGACAGACCAAACAGCAAACAATAATAACGGAAGGCTTAACAGGTTTGTGTTAACGCCGGGCTCAATAAGCAACTATATGCAAAGTTTTCCGGCTGTTGCATCTTACAGCCCATGCACCGCTAAAGTGGATGATATTGTAACGGTAAATGGTATAAACTTTAATGTGCCCGGGGAAGGTGCAGGCATATTTCTGTCAACCAATAACGGCGGTGCTACCACGGTAACATCCAGTACCACTTTAACAACACGGGTTAACAGGGCCAGCCCTGAAGGCCCTGTAAGAATCAATTCCTCCAATTTTTCGGGCAATTCACCCAAATATGGTTTTTACAGTGGCCAGCAGCCGGGTAATAACCTGAATTTTGATGGCCGTAACGACCATGTAATAATACCTGATGCACCCAGCCTCGACGCTGCCCAGCTTACCATAGAAGCATGGATAAAACCTTTGGGTTTAAACGGTATTATTATTGCCAAACCTAATACGCGCGGGCCGGGTGGCGCATACCTGGAAGATTATTTTATTGCAATGCAAAATAACCGGTTTGCCGTAACTATGTCGCGCGATGGTAACCAAAAGGTGGCAACGGCACAAACAAATTATGATATTGGCAAATGGTATTTTATAACGGCTGTTTTTTCACGCTCCTCGCTAAAGCTTTATGTAAACGGCGTGTTACAGCAAAGCGTTAATACGGGCTTTGAGCTTGACCATGCGGCTTACCCGCTGGTACTGGGTGCAGCCCCTAATATTCAAACTTTTGCTGCGTGTTCAATGGATGAACTGAGAATATATAATGTTGTTAAAACAGACGCACAGGTTATTACCGGCATGAATACAGCGGTTGCAGATGCCAACGGCACCGACCTTGCTGCGTACTACAATTTTGACCAGGGTAAACCCGGAGCTGATAATTTAAACATCACTACCCTGTACGATCACAGTATAAATAACAATCATGGCACACTGTATGATTTTGGGTTAACAAGTGTTACCTCAAATTTTGTTGACAGGTCTGCCTACATTGCCACATTTACCCCTGCTACTGCTTCGGCAGGTGAAACAGTTACTATACGTGGCGACGGGTTTACCAATGTAACTGCCGTTAAGTTTGGCGGCGTGCCTGCGGCATCTTTTACAGTTGTTTCACAAAATTTAATAACGGCGGTGTTGCAGGGTGGCAGTTCAGGCGATGTGAATGTTGTTGCCGATGGAAAAACAATAGTACGCCGCGGTTTTGTATATGGCATTGCACCCGGCAACGCCCTGCATTTTGATGGTGCCAATGATTATGTAACCATACCCGATGCCCCGGTATTAAAGCCCGCCACAGTAACGGTTGAAGCATGGGTAAGCCCCGCTGCTTCCAATGGTTACATTGTATCAAAGGCCAACAGCAGGGGGCCAAACGGCGCCTATTTTGAATCGTACTTTATTAAAATAAATGGCAACAGGTTTGAAGCAGTAATGTCAAACAACGGCAACCAGAAAGTGGCCGTACAAACCGATGCATTTACATTTAACAAATGGTATTTTGTAATGGGCGTATTTTCTTCAACCAGCGTGTCGCTTTATGTAAATGGCGTGCTGCAGCAAACAACGCCAACCGGTTTTAATATTGACCACAGCAACAACCCTATTATATTAGGTGCACACCCAAATCTTTCAACATTCACATCCTGCACTATTGATGAGTTGCGGATATTCAGCAGCAATAGAAGTGCTTCAGCACTGGCTGATATGACTGCCTCTTTTAATGCCGCTACCAATGGGCTGGTAGCCTATTATAATTTTGATGAAGGTAATGCCGGTGGTAGTAACAGCATAGGCAGCCTGGCTGACCATAGTGAGAACAATTTGCCTGCAACCCTTTCGGGTTTTGCGTTAACCGGCAATTCATCCAATTTTATTGAAAGCTATCCTGTAATAACTTCATTTAGCCCAACTTCGGCCAAACAGGGGCAAAGTGTTGCCATACAGGGTACTAATTTTACTGGCACGAGCTATGTTAGGTTCCAGGATATAGATGCAGCATCATTTACAGTAAATTCACGCAACCTGGTTACCGCCGTGCCGGGTGTAGCGGGCGAATCGGGCAATATAACGGTCGGGCGGCCTACGGGTACTGCCACAATTAGCGGCTTTAAATTTTTAAGGCCGCCGGTTATTACATCAATATCGCCAAACTCGGGCATAAGCGGCACACTAATAACTATAACGGGAGAGAACTTTAAAAATGTAAGCAGCATTACAATAGGTGGGGTACCCCCTGCAGCAAGTGCCGTTGCAGTAGATGGAAAAACCATTTTAGCAACAGTGGGCGGTGGTGCTACGGGCAATGTAACCGTGGTAACCTCTGATGGAACAGCAAATTTTGATAAGTTTACTTTTGAAAAATATTGTACTGCTGGTGCTGCGGCGCAGTCGGCAAGGCTGTTAACCGCGGTTATTGGCTCTAAAACGTTTGCTGTTAGCAACACAGCCCGCGGCTTTGTTGATCTGACAACAACACCGGCCGCCCCGCTTGACACTAATACGGTATCGTTGATAACGCGCTCTGCGGTAAGCAGTGGCGACAGGATAATTGTATGGTGCGATTTTAACCAGGATGGTGATTTTGACGATGACGGCGAGCGGGTGTACGCATCAGGCGAAAACTTAAAAACTTCGGTACCGTTTAATATAGTGGTACCCCTTAATGCGGTGCCGGGCAAAACCCGTATGCGTATAAGGCTTACAAGAAGCACCGGCGCCAATATTACCCCATGCGGCATATCTGCAGACGGCCAGGTGCTTGATATTGCGGTAATAATACCACAGGTACCGCCGCCGGTAGTAACCTCTTTCAGCCCGGTACAGGCCATAACGGGCCAAAAGGTAACCATCCTTGGCTCAGGGTTTTTAAGGGCGGCTGCTGTTAGTTTTGGTGGTGTGCCCGCAAGATCGTTCAAGATATTCTCAAATACCGAGATCACCGCGGTTGTTGGCAACGGTGCATCCGGCAGCGTTGCTGTTACCGTTGCTTCAACAGGCAGCAAGGCAGGTTTTACTTATTTGCCACCGCCTAATATTGAAACCTTTAGCCCGGAAAGTGCAACACCCGGCAGCCGCATAACTATCAGGGGTAAATTTTTTACAGGGGCCAGCCTTGTAACTATTGGCGGTGTGGTTGCCCAGGTAGCCGACCTGAGTGAAACCATTATAATAGCAATCGTTCCTGACAGCGCTGCCGCAGGGCAAATAACCGTAACCACGCCCTATGGTACTGGCTTTAAAGACGGTTTTATTATTACACCGCCGGTTATTACCGCGGTAACACCCTTAAGTGCACAGGGCGGCACAAATGTCTTAATATACGGTATATACCTTAACGGCACCACTTCGGTAAAATTTGGTGGTAAACCTGCACAAATAGTACCTAACACTATTTCCGGCGGCGGTCTGCGCGCAATTATTGGCGAAGTTGCGTCCGGGCCCGTTACAGTTACTACAAAAGGCGGCACGGCTAGTTTTGCCGGGTTTACTTTTCTTGCCCCGGTAATAAAATCTGTGTCCCCCGCGGTAGCAACCACGGGCGCCAAAGTAACCATAACATACAACAATTGCAGCACTGTTAGCAGCGTTAGCTTTGGGGGCGTACCAGCAGAAAGCTTTAGAATATTACGCGGTGACACCAGTTTAGAGGCAGTTATTGCGGGCGGCGCTACGGGTGAGGTTGAAATTACCAGCCCGGGCGGCATTGCAAAACACAGCGGCTTTAAGTTTGTAACCCAGCCGGCTATCACTTCGTTCAGCCCTGAAAGAGCAATAGCAGGTACACCTGTAATTATAAAAGGTACTAACCTTAGCAATATTAGCAACGTAAGTTTTGGCAACACAAATGCCAGGTCGTTTAAACTTAGCGGCGATACCATGATAACTGCGGTCACCGATTTTGGCAATTCAGGTAATGTAGTTGTAACTGCTGCGGGTTTACCATTAACATTGGGTGGGTTTACCTATTTGGGCTACTGCTCAATTTACACGATAGGTGTTACCCGTACTATAAGCAATGTAACTATTGATACTTTTAGCAACAGCAGTACGGGCACTACATTGTACGAGAATTTTCTTACCCTGCAGCCGCAGCTTAATGTTGGGGTGAATAACATGAGCGTAACATTAAATAATGCCACTGCTACCGGCCAGGTTGCGGTATATGTTGACCTTAAACGTAGCGGAAGCTTTACCGATGCCGGCGATACTTTGTATTTATCGCCCAAAGGCAGCGGTCCTTTTAACTTTACTGTTACCGTGCCGCCTGCAGCGCAACCAGGTCTAACACGCATGCGCGTGGTGTTTGATAACAGCGTTTACGGGTATGGGCCGTGCACATTACGCAACGAGGGACAGGTGGAAGATTATACTGTTAAAATACCGGTTATACCACCACCTGTTATTACGTCGTTCTCGCCCGAAACCGCCGGAAGAAACGAAACAGTAACCATACATGGCACGGGCTTTACCGGGGCCAGCGCGGTAATGTTTGGTGGTGTGCCTGCCCAATCGTTTACTGTTCAGTCATCCACCAAAATTACAGCAGTATTGGCGTTGGGGGCATCGGGTGATGTAAGTGTAACCGCCAATGGTACCGCAACCCTTGCAGGCTTCAATTATATACCATTGCCGAAGCCCGCCATTACATCAGTTTTGCCTTTAAAAGCCGGAACGGGAACAGCAATAATAATAAAGGGTACCGCTTTAGACCTTGCAAGATCAGTAAGTTTTGGTGGTGTGGCTGCAAGGTCATTCACCGTTAATTCACCTGAACAAATAACCGCAATTGTGGGCGATGGCGGCCCGGGTGACGTTTCAGTAACAACAGTGCCCGGTACTGCAACCTACCCGGGTTTTACATTGCTTAATTATTGCCTTGCAAACTCAAATTTGGGTACCAATGTAATAACCAATGTTACTGTTGGCAGTATTAATAACAAAAATGCATCCGCCCAAACATATCAAAATTATAGTGACCAGTCAACGCCGTTAAACCTTGATTCAACGCAGGTAAGTATAAGCCTGGCCAATGCATCAGCGTATGAGAACGTGGCTGTTTATATAGACTATAACCAGGATGGTGATTTTGATGACGCGGGTGAAAGGGTTTACCTGTATTCTGACGTGGGGCCGGTTAATGGCGGCCGCCTTACCAATGTTAATTTCTATATTAAAATACCCGTAACGGCTGCACCCGGCGCTACCCGCATGCGCATTCGCCTTAAAGGTTATACCGCCAGCGAATTGATGCAACCTTGCGGAACAACAAACAGGGGGATGGTACAGGACTACACAGTGATAGTACCTGTTATTCACCCGCCGGTTGTAACATCATTTACACCTGGATCTGGCGGAGACGGGGATACTATTACTATAAGCGGTAAAAATTTGCTGTATGTTAACCAGTTTAAGTTTGGCAGTACCCCGGCATTGTGGTTTATGCCAATATCCGACACGGTTATAAAAGCGGTTGTATTTAAAGGTTCTTCCGGCCAGGTGTATGTACAGTCGCCAAAAGGCGGTAACCTTTCAAAACAGGAGTTTACTTACATACCGCCACCCACACCGGTTATTACTTCATTCAGCCCCGAAACGGCGCTTGATGGAGAAACGGTAACCATTGAGGGCAGTAACTTTACTGAAATAACCTCGGTTACATTTGGCGATGTTGCTGCTGCGTCGTTCACCGTGGTATCACCCACTCAAATAAACGCGGTAGTGTCAACCGGTGGGGCAACAGGCTTTATAAAGGTTACTAACCACGGTGGTACCGGCAGATCAACTGTGCCGTTTACATTTAAACAAAGGCCCCTGGTCACCAGCTTCAGCCCCGACAAAGGCGGCGATGGCACTTACATTACTATATTCGGTAAAGGGTTTAAAGGCGCCACATCTGTAACTATAGGCAATGTACCTGTATCTGCTATGTATGTGCTTTCAGACAACCTTATTGGCGTATTCCCCGGTGCTGGCGCAACAGGTTTTATAACTGTAACAACGCCGGTTGGCATAGCAGAATCTGCTACTGAATTTACATACCTGCTACCGCCTGTTATCACAGGTTTTTCACCGGAAACAACAACAGAAAACGAAGAGGTAATAATAACGGGTGAAAATTTTGTTGATATAACAACCGTGCAGTTTGGCAGGGTATCTGCAAAATCGTTTGTTGTTGTTTCGCCTAACGAAATAACTGCTATTGTTGGTAATGGTGAATCAGGGCCTGTAATTGTGGCTAACGAAGCCGGGGCAGCGTTTATGGATGGCTTTGTATATATACCGCAGCCGGATGTAATGCAAAAGAAGAGCGATAGCCTGGCGAAAGCTGTAAGTGTTACCGGCGCATCCGCTGGTAAAATTGCAGTGCCACTTGCCATTACCGCAGCACCTAACCCAAGTAAAACAAATTTTACCTTGTTTGTAACCGGTGATGACAAGTTACCTGTTGAAATTAGGGTGATAGATATGCTGGGCAAAGTGTTGTACCACGAGCGCGGTGCAGCAAACCGCAAATATGTGTTTGGTGATAGCTTTGCGCAAGGCATGTACATAGCGCAGGTATTGCAGGGCAATAAAGTAAAAACGATAAAACTAATAAAAGGCCAATAGGCAATTTAAAATACCTGTTTAATAAAACACCCCTGCCGCAAGCAGGGGTGTTTCGTTTTTGTGGGGATGTATTGACCCCAGTATAAAAAAACGGGCATGCTTCATACCTGTTCCAACATTCACATACAAAATACTGCTGTTGGCATACAAACTAAAAATAATTATAAAACAGCAGGGTATCTTACAACTGCTAAAAATCCATGGGTACTCTCCGTTAAAACAAAGCCCCGTTTTTTACGGGGTTTTTCATTTACTGTATGGTAAGCTTGTTAAGCAGGTTTATAAAATATTCCCTGTCAACCATACCTGCACCAAGGCTTTCAAGGTGTTCAGTATATACCTGGCAATCTATTAATTCTACCCCTTCACTTGTCAATTGGTTTACATAGTTAATAAATGCATATTTGCTGGCATTGCTCACCAGGCTAAACATACTCTCGCCAAAAAACACTTTTCCCAGCCTTATGCCATACAGGCCACCAACCAGTTCACCGTTCCGCCAAACTTCGGCACTGTGTGCGTAACCAAGCCTGTGCAGTTGGTTATATGCCCGCTCCACATCATCGGTTATCCACGTACCCTCCTGCTCCTTGCGTTTATTGGTCTTACAAAAATGTATAACCTTGTCAAAAGCTTTATTTATGGTAAACTCAAATGTTTTGCGTTTTAAAAGCTGTTGCATGCTCTTGCTTACCTTAAGCTCCGCAGGCAGTAATATAAAACGGGGGTCGGGGCACCACCACAAAGGTGTGCCGCCGTCAAACCACGGAAATATGCCTTTTTTATAAGCTAACAACAGCCTTTCTGTGGTAAGGTCACCCCCAATAGCCAGCAGGCCATCTTCCATAGCTTCATAAACGGGAGGAAACCAAAGGCCGGGGCCTAAAATGTGTAAAGGCATTGTTGCAAGTACGTTTTACAGGGCTAAGCTATTGCAAATCGGTTGGATTGCCGATTCCCCGATTGCAGATTGCCAATCTGCAATAAGTGCGAAGTAAAATAACAAACCCGCTAACTTACCGTTTCTTCAACCGTGGCATTAATGCCCCTGTCGTTAATACTGTTGCACATGGGTTTAAGGGTATCATAATCGCCTTTTTTTACGGCGTATTTGCCCTGTACATGTATTATCATGGCACACTGCTCGGCCTGCTCTTCGCTATGGCCGCAAACCTCAATAAGCGTTTCAATAACCCACTCAAAGGTGTTTACTTCATCGTTCCACACAATCAGCCTGTGAGGGCTTTCGTGGGATACCAGTATATCCTCATCAAGCTCTTCAACAGGCTTTTCTTTCGTTCCAAACACAATGCTCATAACTGCAAAATTATTCTTTTTAAAGATTTTCGCAAAAGGTTGATTATTTATAGTTTACAAACGGCAACCAGAGCAATCTATGGTTTTATCCCAAATCATTACATTTATGCCGTAAACAACGCGGGTATTGATACAAAACTAATTGACTAAGCCACGATGAAAGTATTATTGGTGATTGATATGCAGCAGGGGTCGTTTACGCCCCAAACCCCAAGGCATGATGCTGGGGGCGTTGTTGAGCGAATAAATCAATTGGCTGGGATAATGCGCCAAAGCAATGGAAAGGTTATTTTTATTCAGCACAATGGCACCCGAGATAATGAGTTTTTACCCGGCACCCCTGACTGGAAATTGCTGCCGTCGTTAACTGTAAAGGAGGAAGATATATTGATTGATAAAACAGCCAATGACTGTTTTTACAACTCTGTACTTGATAGTACACTAAAACAATTAGCCGCCGACGAGCTTATTGTTACCGGCTGCGCTACAGATTTTTGTGTAGATACCACCATACGTTCGGCACTGGCGAAAGATTACAACATTACCGTTATAAGCAATGGCCATACCACTGCCAACCGCGACCATTTGAATGCCGAAACAGTAATAGCACACCATAACTGGGTGTGGCAAAATATGATACCAACTAAGGGGAAAATAAAAGTGTTGTCTTTAAGCGAGTACTTGCTGCAGGGTTAACGCAGCTATATTACTGTATGCTGTTCAAAAGCTCTTTTGCGTGCCTATTTGATGGGTTTAGCTCAATAGCTTTCTTCAGATTAATAGCAGCATTTTTCTTGTCACCTAAAAGCACATACCCTTCGCCAAGACTGTCATAAAAATCACCTTCATTGGGAAAATATTGCAGGTTTAGCTTAAATATCTCCACTGCCGTTGCAGCATCGTTATCGCTAATAAAATAATAACCAAGCCTGTTCAGATCGCGGGGCTTAAAGGTATACGCATCACCATATTTTATTTTTCTTGCTTTGAATTTTTGGACTGCATTATTAACGCCATACTCCTTTATATCTTTTGCAAGCAACCGCACATAAGCGTCTTTAGGCCATTCAAATTTTTGGCTGTATAAAATATTTAGTACGTTATCGGCCACCTCAAACATGCGCGGCGTTTTTACATTCAGCAGAATAATAACCATCTTATTTTTCTCGTAACAGTCATAAACAAGCGCGTTTACACCAAAATGGCCGCCTGCATAGTAAGCAACTCCAGTGCTGTCATTCCCATTTAAATGCAGCGAATAATACCACGAGGTAAATCCTGTCTTCACATTATTATCATCCACGCCCTGTGGTGTAAAAAACATTTTTGTAAATGTTTCATTCAACAGCTTATTAGTTTTTAAAGCCGTAAAAAACAGCACCAGGTCGCCCGCAGTAGTAACAATACTGCCGCTGCCAACCGTACCTGAAGCATCAAAATAATGTGCAGGTTTTATATCACTGTAATTTCTTTCATAACCATAAGCATAACGGTTGTTTACAGCATTATCTTCAAGTGTTGCAGTGTGCGCCATACCAGCAACACTGAATATCCTTTCCTTCAGTACATCTTTAAAATTTTTACCCGTTATTTTTTCAATAATAAATGCAAGCAGGTTGTAATTAAAACTGCTGTAATAAAATTTACTGCCCGGCATAAACACTAACGCGCTGTCTTTAAATACATCAATCAGCTGGCTGTGCGTTAAATGCTGCATACCAAAGGTTTCATCAAAACCTTTTATATCGCGTGTGTCAATAATGCCTGAGGTGTGCGTAAGCAACTGAAGAATGGTAATTTTATCGCCGTTTGGGTAACCTGTTATATAATCATTCACTTTACCATCCAGCTTTATTTTTCCTTCCTGGCAAAGCTGCAGAATAATAACCGCCGTAAAAGGTTTTGAGATTGAAGCAATTTTAAAACGGGTGTCTGTGGTATTATTTATATCCCATTCAAAATTTGCTTTGCCAAATGCCTTGTTATAAATAACGCTGCCCTTATCTGCAACCAACACCACCCCATTTAATACATCCATGCGGTTGTAGGCAGTGCAAAGGCTGTCAATTAAACCACGGCTTTGCGCCCGGCCACTCGTAACCAGCAATGCAAATGCATAAAATATCAACCAGCCTTTCATCATAAATTACAATTAAGGGCCATAATATTATAATACTTTTAAATTGGTTTAAGGTAAAAAAACGACTATTTTAAGCACCATGCAGGTAGCGGAATTTTATAACCGGGATTTTTTGCGTGATAACTATGTTTTCAAAAAACCCTGCCGGGAACTGGAGCATTATATTGATTTTTTCTGGCAGAGCAATTATTCGTTTGATGAGGATGTAAGCATAAAAACATTTCCACGCCTTGGCTCTACTCTGCTTATAAACCTGGGTAACCCATTTACTTTTTTAAAAGGAAATGTAAGCTGTGCCATTAATGAACCTGTTTATTATGTAAGAAACAAACCTATAACTACCCTGCACGCACCGGGCAATTTATTATTTGGTGTACAGTTTACTATAAACCTGCCCTTGCTGTTTAAAAAAACATTTGCCCCAACCAATGAAGCGTGGCCTTTAAATAAATTTTTTGAACCCCGTACAATTAACAGTATGGTTGCCGAAAACGATTTTAACGGCAGGGTGCAAATTATTGAGCAGGTTCTTATAAACAGGCTGAGTGATAAACTTGCTTATAAAGCAGGCATTATAAATAATGCCCTGACATTAATGAGCAAGAACGCTAATGAAGGCTACCCTATAAAACAGGTTTGCAATAATATAGGCTGCTCGCCAAAAACATTGGAAAGATATTTTACACAGCACCTAAACCTTACGCCCAAGAAGGCAGCCGGCATAATAAGGGCCCGCAGTGCCATTGATAAGTATGTTAACAGCAGGGAAAAATTTAAACCGCATTTATCAGGCTATTACGATGCCAGCCATTTTTACAAACAAATAAACCGGTTTACCGCTGGTTAATCTGCAATCGCCAATCTGCAATCCGCAATCGCATCATTCCATCATCAGCACCCTGCTTGGATGCTTTTGTGCATAGCTGTGCACCATGCTTTGTATCACCTCGTTATTGGGGTATTGTGTAAGGTGGGGTTTTATATAGTCCGCCTGCGTAAAGTTTAAGTTGTCCGGTATCAATCCCATACCGTAAAATTTGCCGCTTTCAACAAGTATACAGGCGTTCTTTTTATCAAACGGCGCCTCTTCAAAAATAGCGTATGTGCCCAACTGGTCTTTAAGGCTTTTAACAGCCGCCGCAACGCGCGTGTTATAGTGCGAAGGCTCGGGGTAATCATGCACCGTAGCCGTGCGGTCTAAAAAACATAATGCAGGGTGCAGCTCATGGTCTTTCACCATTTTCCAAAGTGTGCGGTGTGCATCCGTCATAAGGTTGAATGATGCAACGGGCTCATAATACTTGCGCTTTTTATCAATGGCAAGGCGCAGGTAACCCCTGTTATCTTCAAACGAATAAATGCCATAGGCCTGCGTAGGCCTTTTTTGACTTATGTTATAGGTAGGCCACAGACGCTTTATTTCAACGCTTTCTAAAATACAGGCCGTTAATTCCGTAGGGCATTCTTTGAACGTAACGGAGTGAATATTGCGCAAAAACTCCTGCCTTTTTTTACCGGTGTTAAGCCCGGTAAAATGGCTAACCACCCTTGCCTTTAAATTAACCGCTTTACCAACATATATAACCTTGCCTTTTGAATTATGAAAGTAATATACGCCCGGTGTGTAGGGCAGGTTATTTACCTGCTGATTAGGCAGGTTGGGAGGCAATATTTGTTCGCGGTTTTCTTTCTTTAAAAAATCACGTATAATCTTTTCACCTTCTTTTTGCAATATCATGTTAAACAATATTGCAGTAGCGTCTGCATCGCCGCCGGCACGGTGCCGGTTGCTAACCTGTATCTCCAGCGTGCGGCATATATGGCCCAGCCCGTACCGCTGAAAGCCGGGAAAAGCTTTGCGTGCAAGCTTAAGCGTACACAGCTTTTTGGGGCTCCATTCAAACCCTGCCATACGCAGGTGGTACTTTATAAACGAGTAGTCGAAATTTACATTATGGGCAATAAATACGCGGTTTTGCAGCAACCGGTAAATATTCTCAGCCACATCCTCAAAAGGCGGGGCCGTTGCAACCATTTGATTACTAATACCTGTAAGGTGCGACACATAAGGGGGAATAGCATACCGCGGGTTGATAAGTGTTTCATACCTGCCCTCCACTTCCGCGCCGTTATGCAGTACAATAGCAATTTCCGTTATACCGTTACCATCCGGCTGACTGCCTGTTGTTTCTATATCTACTATTGCGTACATTAAAAAAGTAAGCTACTAAAAATTTTTGTTTCCCGCTGCTGCAAAGATGGTTAATTTAACGGTTTCCCGTATTATTTAGCGATTAAAAGTTGGGGAGGGAAGAATAAATTCCAATAGTATTGCGTGGGCGTGGGAGAAAGCACTTTGCGGCAGATATAAATTGCTCACCAATGGCATGCTGTTTATTACAGCTCCGTAGGCAAAGCCGTACGGAGAGCAGTTACTGGTTACGGTTAGCTGGGGCACTTGTTTGCAGAAGTATAAATTTTAATCTTCTAATCGCTTTTGCTCTTTGTCTGAACTAAGCAGCGGATTTTGATTCTGGCTATTTACATTTAATTTCTGTGTTTTTGAATCTACCTTATCAAATATGGTTTGCACAAAAGGCACTTGTTGTAAATAAGTGTTAGGAAGTTTTACATTTTTTAACACTTCGATTAATGATGTTGTGTCTGTTCCCAGAACTCTTGCAGTAGCCTCTAATTCAATTTGCCTTGCTTTTGCTTCTTGTTCACTTTGAACAGGTTTTAAGAATGAAAGCCAAACTTTATTAATTGCTTCTTGGACCTCATTTGAAAGTCTTATTGCCTGAATTTCTAAATGGTTTATGTTGATTCCATAAGGCGATACTTTTTGATTTAATTCAGCATGCAATTCTTTTGCAATAGTTTCAGAAATCGTCTGTATTGCTGCATTGTCTGAATCAGCTTGACCGTCTTGGTGATGAACATTTAAATAGCCAGCAGTTACTGACGTGACAAGTTGAGTTGCACTTGCACGGGAAGCAAGAACTCTGATTGTGCTTTCAGTTAGTGCCATTAACCAAGATTCAGATGAATCTAATGAAGCGATTTCTTTTCGTTTTTCTTTTAAATGAACCGATTCATCTATATCAAAAGTAAATTTTATAATATCCGAAACATTCCACCAGATTACAACCTTCATATGTATTTGAAGCGATTCACGTGTCAATATCTTATCATCTTCCCAAGTCAACATCTTGATTGTTAATGGAATTCTTGCTCTTAATTCATCACCTTGAATAGGGAAAATGAATTTGGTTCCTCCGCAACCCTCTTTGTCTTCATAAATTACTTTTTTATTTCTAAGTATTATTATGCCTTCGTTTGGTTGCCATAGTATTAATTTAACCCAACCGCCTAATAATTGAACTTCAGATTTATTGTATTTAACGGCATTATATCTCGCAAAAATAAAAGGAATTGCTAGACTAACTGCAAATAGTAGAATAGCAGATATAACAATTAAAAAAATGGTCATGGTTGTTTCATTTAGGGGTTTATAATATTTCTGTCAAGCGTAGATTTGCGCAATTTTCTACTATCGCCTATATGCAAATTACGGTTTGAATATGTTTAATAATCAATGTTTATATTTTTAGCTGCCTCACGGACAGCAGCGC
Organism: Bacteroidota bacterium; assembly: GCA_013285915.1. Taxonomy (GTDB): domain Bacteria; phylum Bacteroidota; class Bacteroidia; order Chitinophagales; family Chitinophagaceae; genus JABDFW01. The sequence goes on along the minus strand of JABDGS010000001.1, from coordinate 3,770 downwards.
AAATACAGCGGGTTGCATATACTACCATTATCATACTAACAAAAAAATATACCAGCCATTTTAACTCCTCCAATACTCCCCCAACTCGTTTACAGGTACACAAGGCAAGGTTGATTACCCGAAAAGATAATAATCAAAAAAGATAATTACAAGTTTTTGACGATAAATTTTTTCCTTCTCCGCAGAGTCTCATAGCGCAGGCTTTGCGTTCGGTATGGACTCTGCGGCAGGCAAAGTACTAAAGCCAAATATATAACCAAATGCTTGTTTTTCCATCTATATAGTGTACCCTGGTAAAACCATTATTATTATTAACACAGAACGCGAAGAAGCGAAGAAACACAATTTATACGCCATGATACAATGCGACGAAGAGAGAATAGGAAATTACCAGCTTTGTACTTTTATTTGGCTGCTGCATTAAACATTCCGCAGAGTCCATGCCACGCGCAACACACTGCAATGAGACTCTGCGGAGAAGGGAAAGTTGGGGGGACAAACATTAGTAATAAATTAAGTGGTATAGGTGAGGCAGGCGATAATTGCCCTTTTTATAAAGAGCCCTTTTGCAATTACAACAAATAGTTTTAATTATTTGTGCACTGCCATATCAGTGTGATACAAAACACCATTGCTGAATAAGTACTCAGAAATAAATTCATTTTCATTATGAATGAATTCCTTATACCTAAGTTTAAAAGGCCATTTTGAGATATTTTTTTCGTTAAGGTCCCCTGTTTCTTTGTAAAATAGCATGGAATAATTGTCATAATGTACGATTGAATCAAGGCCATGATTTTTTACAAAATGACTGATGAACTTATTTACACTATCTATCGAATTATCTGAGTTCTTCACTAAGAAATAATCAGTTCTGTTAAGTTGAGAACGTGAAGAATAAGCAATATAGGAGGTGTCAATTTCTATAAGCGCTGGCCTTTCAATAACGATTGGTTTTGCCTTTTTAGCATTACATCCCATTAAAAGCAATGAAATAATTGCCAGGTTGCCGAAAATTTTCATCTTATTATTGACTTCCATATTATGCTCATCAAAAATCTTTTATCATCCCCCTTCCCCCTAATATCTCTCCAGTAGCTTATCGTATGTGCAAACAGCTTTCCTGCATGTTTTGTTATACACCTAAATATAGTTGCTTACGTTTATAAAATTATGACCCGCTCATCCGCTAACGCAACTTTACTTAAATCCCAAAGTTCCTCAATTCTTCAACACCTTTTCAAACCATGCAACCACGGTTGGCAGCAGGTCTGGCGATGCTTTGAACATTGGCACACCATGGCCGCCATTTGGCACCAACGTAGCAACGCTTGCCGGGTTTTTAGATGCTGCCACTGTTTTGTTAATAACCTGCCCGTTAGTATCTTCTTCGCTGCTTGCTGCATCAAACACCGCAAGTTCGTTATGCTGGCTTAAATATTCAAGGCCCTTATCGCCTAACTGGCCAGACAGCAGCATCAGCGCCTTCATGCGGCCATAACGTGCAGTAAGCAGGTACGCATAGGCCGCCCCGCAACTGGCACCCCCCGCACCAATATGCTGCGCATCAACACCGGGTTGTGCAAGCAGTGTTGCCAGTGCGGCATCTGCATCGCCGGGTGGGTTTTCAGCACCACCGCCTGCAGGTGTTTCACCATGCCCTCTAAAATCGTAGGTCATTACATGAATTCCACGATGGGCCAATGCAGTTGCCAGCGGTACCCAGCTTTTACGGTCAAAATTGTCGTTGCACTGGTGCAGCAGTATCACTGCCGGGCCGGGCTTGCCCGGCGAGTAGTAGGTGGCCTTTATTTTAGCGCCGTCAGCACCTGTAATATACATATCGGTTATTTTTATGGCTGACGAGTCACCTGCGCTGCCTGCTGCGGCATTATCGCCGCTGGCTAACGCAAGGCAGCTTTCTAAAACCTGCTTTTGTCTGTTTACAGGTGTTGCAAATAATATGCAGCCCAGTAAAACCACCAGCAGCGTACAGGCTGTTATTTTGATGATCATTAAGATTTATTTTAAAATGAATATATGGCTAAACAAAAGTAGTTGCCAGCGATTATTACCGATGGATTACGCACTTGATGGCTGGCTAAAACCGTTACAGCCCTATCGGGTTGGGTGAAAAACAGTAATAAGAAACAACATGGTAATGGACTGTATGAAAGACAAAGCGCTAATTGGATAGTACACCGATGATAATTTATTTTCCCGCAAAGTCTTTCCAGCAGCTTTGTGTGTGAGCAAGGGGGGCGTTCCAGTTCCTGTTTTATCTTATTGCTGTTGTTATTTGCCGTCCACTTCAACCGGCCTGTTAAAACCCGGCCAGCCTTTAAAGTATTCCACTTCTATACTATCCCCAATTCTTAAAGCTTCGTCGCGGGAATCGTTCGTATAAACTTTACCTTGTACAATAAATTGATATGAATAACTGAAAGCTGTACTGTGGTTAGGCAAATAATTTTTGTCATCAATAATTACCGCCTTTATATGCTGACCGCCATTTTTAAGCAGGGCGTCAGTCAATGCCGGGTCGGCGAATACATAGATTAAATAACCAAGTATAAGAACAGATACTGCGATCGATCCCCAGTCTTTTAAACTTTTTTTCTTCATTTGCATTGCACGCTTTATATTTCTCCCCATCGCATAGTTTGCTCAATTACACCAACCTAAATTAAATATCGTTTGCAATTTAGATAATCTGTGGTAATATAAATTTGGCCGCATAACAAAACATTCTTGCCTCTTTTTACAACAATAACATCCCGCACCCATCACCCCAATTTCATAACTCATAATTTCATGGCCACCACTCCTCACTCCCCCGCCCCCATTAATTCGTATTTTGTACATTTGCCTTTTTTACTATGGGTACATCAGTAAGCACAGGTAACCCGTCGCCTGTTAGGGAAGTTGCGGAAAGAACGGTTTTTTCTATCCTTTTTGCTATCAGCATATCGCACATGCTGAACGATACTATACAATCGCTTATACCGTCTATTTACCCAATGCTAAAGGCGTCGTTCAATTTAAAATATGCACAAATAGGGCTTATTACTTTTACTTTTAATGCGGCGGCATCGTTGCTGCAGCCATTTGTAGGCTCATTTACTGATAAGCATCCGCAGCCTTTCTCCCTCGCCATAAGCATGTGTTTTACCCTAACCGGTTTGATAATGTTGGCGTATGTGGGCAGTTACCCGCTGGTGCTGCTGTCTGTGGCACTTATAGGCGTTGGCTCATCTATCTTTCATCCGGAGGCATCACGTGTTGCCTACATGGCATCGGGTGGCAAGCGTGGGCTGGCACAATCCATTTTCCAGTTGGGGGGCAACTTCGGCAGTTCGTTAGGGCCATTGCTTGCAGCGCTGGTAATTTTTGTATTTGGCCGCGGCAGCCTTGCATGGTTTGCAGCAGTGCCGTTAATTGCCATTGTGGTGTTGTATAAAGTGGGGCAATGGTACAGGGTACACCAGGCAAAAAGAAAGAAGGCCTCGGCATTTGCGCCAACGCGGCAGCCGCTGTCAAAAACAAGAATAGCCGTTTCGGTTGTTATACTGCTGCTGCTCATTTTCTCAAAGTATTTTTATATCGCCAGCATCAGCAGCTATTTTACTTTTTATCTTATTGACCGGTTTCATCTTTCCGTACAAAGTGCACAGTTTCACCTGTTCTTTTTTCTTGCAGCCGTTGCGGCGGGTACCATACTGGGCGGCCCGTTTGGCGACAGGTTTGGGCGTAAATATGTAATTTGGGTA